>JAQBZS010000173.1 GCA_027622115.1 Planctomycetota bacterium
GATTGGCACACGCCGCCTCTTTTCCACGGTTTTCCATCGAATGGGACGATCGCACCCGTTTGCTTCGACAGCACCCTACGACCATGAATAATCCGCGCTAGTGCAACAACTGACCGTTCGAGAACGTCCGGGCGTGTTGGATAAAGTGTTTTCGACGGGCGTGACGATCGCTAAGAAAGCCTTCCGTCAACTCCGAACGCTTGGTTCGAAACGAGACTTTGCCCAAATGGGACGTGCTGATTTCTCCCTTGTGAAGCTGGTCAGAGTCTGGGATGACGCCTTTGCGGTATTGCCCTAAACCCCGGCAAAAACTGAGGCCGGAGAGGGTCAGACCCCTTTTTCAGATAGCTTCTACTAGCAATTTGGCAAGTAAGTTCCGGTGTCGAAAAGCCTTGTATCCAGCACCGCGCCGGAACTGCGCAAAGCTTGTTCCGGCCTACTTGCTGCATCAATCCGTGTCGGCACCACAAACTTGCACGGCGCAGAATTTGAATTCGGGAATCTTGCCGTAGGGGTCGAGTGCGTCGGTGGTCAAAATGTTGGCTGCGGCTTCTCGGAAGTGGAATGGGATGAAGATACTTCCCGCTTCGATCGTGCTGTCCGGGCGGACCTTGAGTTCGATCGTCCCGCGGCGGCTGGAAACGCGGACTCGGTCTCCGGCCGCGATGTTCAGCCGGCCGAGGTCCGTTGGATTCATCGCCGTGAAGGCTTCCGGTTCGATGCTGCTCAACGCGTGGCTGCGGCGAGTCATGCTGCCGGTGTGCCAATGCTCCAACACGCGACCCGTGTTGAGCACGAACGGGTACTCGTCGTCAGGCAATTCGTCGGCCGCTTGATAGGCACACGGGACGAAGCGACCTCGGCCGGATGCCGTGGGAAACCCGTCGCCAAACAGGATTTGGATGCCGTCTTCCTGTTCGGGATTCGGACAAGGCCACAGCTTGCCGGTGCTGCCGAGGTTCTGGTGTGTCAGTCCTTGATAACTCGTGGTCAAGGATGTGAATTCGTCGAAGACCTGGCTGGTCGATTCGTAGCTCATCGGCAGGCCCACGCGATGGCCAATGTCGCAAATGACTTGCCAATCCGACCGGGCGTTTCCGGGGGTGTCCAACACTTGGTGACCCAGTTGCACGCGACGGTCCGTGTTCGTGTAAGTGCCGATCTTCTCGAAGTAGCTGCTCGCCGGCAGGATGACGTCCGCGAATTCCGCGGTCTCCGTCAAGAAGATGTCCTGCACGGCTAAGAAATCCAAGGCGTTCAGTGCCTTGCGAACTTTGTTGCTATTGGGGTCCGAGATGAATGGGTTTTCGCCCATGATATACATGCCTCGGACAGTCTTGTTGAGTGCCCCCTTCATGATTTCGACGACGGTGAGCCCCGGCTTGGGATCGAGCGGCACGCCCCACGCGGCTTCAAACTTCGCTCGAATCGCCGGATCCGCAACGGACTGGTAGTCGGGGTATACCATTGGAATCAGCCCCGCATCACTGGCTCCTTGCACGTTGTTTTGGCCCCGCAACGGATGCAGTCCGGTCCCCGGTCGCCCGACGTTGCCCGTCATCAGGCAAAGCGAAATCAAGCACCGCGCGTTGTCCGTGCCGGTGGTGTGCTGCGAAATGCCCATGCCCCAAAACACGATCATCCCTCCGCGCGACCCGTCCGTGCTCGGACTGGGTGCGGGAGTTGTGCCGCCAATCGTGCGTGCGATCGCCGTGATTTCGTCGACCGACACACCACAAATGTTCGTGACTTGTGCCGGCGAGTAATCCGCGAGCAGCAGTTCCTTCAGGGATTCAAAGTCTTCCGTGTGCTGCTCGATGTAATGCGAATCAATCAGCCCCTCGGAAATCAGTACGTGCATCACGCCGTTGTAAAACGCGACGTCGGTGCCGGGTTTGATCTGCGCGAAATGCGTCGCGAAGTCCGCCAGCGGATGTCGTCGGACATCGACCACGATCAAGTGCGTTCCGTGGCGGGTGGCCTCTTTCATGAACGTGGCGGCCACGGGGTGATTCGACGTGGTGTTCGAACCGGTGACGAGTGCCACGCTCGCTCGCGCCACGTCGGCGAATACGTTGGTGACCGCTCCCGACCCGATTGTCTCCATCAACGCGGCTACGGACGAGGCATGACACAGCCGAGTGCAGTGGTCGACGTTGTTGGTACCGAAACCGGCTCGAACGAGTTTCTGGAACAGATACGCTTCTTCGTTCGAACACTTCGCCGAACCGAACGCCGCCAACGCCGAACTGCCGAACTCGTCCTTGATGCCGTTGATCCGCGTGCCGATGAGATCGAGCGCTTCGTCCCACGTGGCCTCGCGGAACGCCGGCAGGACTTCGTCGTAGTTGACGACGCCGCCGGGTTTGCGGTTCTTGTTGATGGAATCCCGAACATCGGCCGACAACGGGCCTTTGGGATACGCGTCGTCTCGCCGAATCAGCGGCGTGGTCAATCGCTGCGGGTGCGAGGAATAATCCCAGCCGTATCGACCCTTGACGCAGAGTCGCCCGTGATTGACGGGGCTCTTGCGGCCTTCGGCGTAGACGATCTTGTTGTCCTTCTCGAAGAACGTAATCGCACAGCCGACGCCGCAATACGGGCAGACGCTGTCGACGGCGTTCAACTCGTTCGCCGGGATTACGGGCAGCGTGATCTGCTTCGACGTCAACGCACCGGTCGGGCACGATGCCACGCATTCACCGCAAGAAACACACGTGCTGCCACCCATGGGATGATTCAGATCAAACGCGATCGCCGAGGCATAGCCCTTCGAAGTGCGGCCGATCACGTTGTTGGATTGCAGGTCGTCGCAGGCGCGGACGCAGCGGTCGCACAAGATGCAGGCGTTGTGATCGACGGCAATCACCGGCGAAGACTGGTCTTGGCGAGGCGGCTTGGGCGTCGAGTTCAGCCAAGACGTCTTTGCCGGCGCGGCGTCCTTGCCGATCAACCCGTAGCGGCGTCCGAGTTCTTCCAGCTCGCAATCGCCGGTGGTCGATTCGCGTTCGCACGGTGTGGGGTGATCGCTCAAGAGAAGTCGGGTTAGCATGGCGCGATGCTTTTCGACTTTGGCGGACGACGTTTCAACGGTCTTGCCATCTTGGCATTCACGCATGCACGAAGCCGCCAAGACTCGTTCGCCGACGTCGACCACGCACATCCGGCACACGCCGACGGGATCCATCCGTTCGGAATGGCACAGGACGGGAATGTCGATCCCTTGTTGCCGAGCCGCTTCCCAGATGGACGTGCCTTCGGGAACGATGATTTCGTGACCATCAATGGTCAACGTGACCGTTTTGACGTCCGTGAGTTCCGCCGTGGCCATGATGCTGCGATCCCAAGAGTGAATACGTCCGACCGAGCCGCGATCATCGTGTCTGGCATTTCAGCATTCAATTCCGCCGAATCAGCGGGCGGGTTGATGGAGAGATAAGACTTTTCTTGACGATGAAGCTCGCTTGCTTAACTCAACTGTCAGCCGAAGGCGCACGCGTGCTTTACAGTCAACACGCGTACGCCTTCGGCTGACGGTCAAACAAGCGAGAGAATTTCAGCCCTCAAGGACGCGGCCCGCGATCGAAGTCACGCGTTGGAAGGAATTCCGGACAGCCGCTATTCTGCCGCCCGACTTTTCCGCAATTGTCAACGCGACCGATCATCAAGATTCTCGCTTAATAGAAGGCATTCCATGCGTATCTCTCATCTTCGCGCGGCTTTGATCGTTATCGCCGGTTGTTTCGTCCTTTCGCGGTCGGTGGCTCGGGCACAAGACACGTCGATCTATACGCAGGACGCCGAAGTGGCCGAGTCACTTGTCCGGACGATCGATTCGGAACCGGCTGCGGAACCGAAAGCAAAGCCCGACGAGCCGCAAACTTCGAAGAAGCTCGACGTGTCGGCCGGTCCGAAGCCCGATTGGATTTGGGGAGTCAAACCGGCGGGGAACACCGATCGGTTCTACTTTCGCAAGCAGTTTTCCGGTGGCGTGAAGTCAGCCACGGTGATCGCATCGTGCGACAACAGCCTGACGATCTACATCAACGGCAAGTCCATCGCGTCGCACGGATCGTGGGAAACGCCGGTCACGAAAGACGTCACCAAAGTCATCCAAGACGGTGCCAACGAATTGGTCGTCGAAGGTGCGAACTCGGGTGGCCAGGCCGGCTTGGTGCTGAAGCTGGTGCTGGTTCGAAAGGACGGCAAACGCGACTACATCGTGACCGATTCGTCTTGGACGGCCTCGCGAAAGAAAGACGAAAAGGGCTCGCCGGTGGTGACGCTTGGCAAGTTGGGGATCGGCCCGTGGATGAATGTGTTCGCCAATCCGCGGACGGCGAAGCCCGGTCTGACCAGCAGCACTCCGCGAGGCGTCTTCAATGTATTGCCGGGATTTCAGGTCGAAACGCTGTTCACGGTTCCGAAGGGCGAACTGGGATCGTGGGTCTCGATCACGTTCGACGACAAGGGTCGATTGATCGCCAGTGACCAGGGCGGCAAGGGGCTGTGTCGGATTACCCCACCGCCGATCGGCGGCAAGGGAAAGACGAAGGTCGAACGGCTCAAAGCGAAGATCACATCGGCACACGGCATGTTGTACGCCTTTGACAGCCTCTACGTGTCGGTCAACGGAGGTCCGGGCAGCGGGTTGTATCGGCTGCGGGATACGACGGGCGACGACGATTTTGACGAGGTCAAGAAGCTCAAGGACATTCAAGGCGGCGGCGAACACGGGCCGCACGCGCTGCGGCTGTCGCCGGACGGCAAGTCGATCTATTTGATCGCCGGGAACCACACGGATCCGCCGAAGGAGTTTCAGAAGAGCCGCATGCGTTCGAATTGGAGCGAGGACTTGTTGTTGCCTCGACAGTGGGACGCACGTGGGCATGCTCGCGGGAAGTTGGCTCCGGGTGGCTGGATCGCGAAGACCGATCCTGACGGCAAGACGTGGGAGATCATCAGCAACGGTTATCGCAACCCGTACGACATGGACTTCAACGCGGACGGTGAATTGTTCGCGTACGACGCAGACATGGAATGGGATTTGGGCTCGCCGTGGTATCGACCGACACGCGTCGTGCATGCCACCAGCGGCAGCGAATTCGGCTGGCGGAGCGGCACGGGCAAATGGGCTCCGTACTACATCGACAGCTTGCCGGAGGCCGTGGACATCGGACCGGGTTCGCCGACTGGCGTGGCCTTCGGCTACGGGACGAAATTCCCCGCCAAGTATCAAAAGGCCCTGTTCATCGTGGATTGGACGTTCGGCACGATGTACGCCATTCACAACACGCCGAGTGGTGCCTCGTACGCTTCGACAAAAGAAGAGTTCGTGTCGCGGACGCCATTGCCGCTGACGGATGTGGCCGTGGGTCGAGACGGTGCGTTGTACTTCACCGTCGGCGGTCGAGGTGCCCAGTCGGAATTGTTCCGCGTCACCTATATCGGCAAGGAATCCACCGCGACGGTTGATGGTCACGACAAAGAGTTTGCGGAATTGCGAGCTTTGCGGCACAAGCTGGAATCATTCCACAACAGCGACTCCAAAGGCACCGTCGCGATTGACGCCGCGTGGCCGCATCTGGGCCATGAAGACCGCTGGATTCGCTATGCCGCTCGCACGGCCATCGAACACCAACCCGCCGCGCAATGGCAGGAGAAAGTGTTTGCCGAAACAAAGCCGATGGCATTGATGACGGCGGCGGTGGCGCTGGCCCGGCAAGGCGACAAGTCGCTGGGAACGAAGCTGTTGGCGACGTTGAATCGCATCGATTTCGTGAAACTCACGGAGTCGCAGCAACTCGACCTGCTGCGAACTTATGCGTTGGTCTTCGTCCGCATGGGAGCGCCCCGTGCCGAAGAAGCGAACGCGATCATCGCCAAGCTCGACTCGTCGTATCCGGCCAAGTCGGACAACTTGAATCGGGAGTTGGTCCGAGTTCTCGGCTACTTGAATTCGCCGACGGTGATCACGAAGACGCTGAAATTGATGGCCGCGAAAACCACCTACAAGCCGGAAGAGGCCACCGACTTGTTGACCCGGCATCCGGGTTACGGTGGCACGGTGGCTCAGATGCTGGCGAACTATCCCGAGATCCAGAAAATTCACTACGCCTTCGTCCTCAGGACGATTCGCTACGGTTGGACGCTCGACCAACGCCGCGAGTACTTCGCGTGGTTCGTGGGCGCGCTGACAAAGAGCGGTGGTGCTTCGTATCAGGGTTTCATCAACAACATTCGCAAAGAAGCCCTGGACACGCTGTCCGCCGCCGAAAAGACATCCCTGGCGTCCGAAACCATTGCTCCGCCCATCAAGAAGGCCGACTTGCCCAAGCCCCAGGGCCCCGGCAAGAAATGGACGCTCGAAGAAATCGTCGGCGTGGCGGACGTCGAATTGAAAGGCCGTAATTTCGAAGCCGGCAAGCGAGCATTCGCGGCGGCACAGTGCGTGGTGTGCCATCGCTTCGGCGGAGAAGGCGGAGCAACCGGCCCGGACCTCACCAACGTCGCCGGGCGGTTCAGCGTTCGGGATCTCACGGAATCGCTGACCGATCCCAGCAAGGTTGTCTCGGATCAGTACCGCGCGTCGATCATCGAAACGACCAAGGGCAAAGTCATTAACGGCCGGATTGTCGCGGACGTGGATGGCGTGCTTAGCGTAATGGTTGATCCGGTCGACGCCACGAAAACCGTGGAAGTGAAGCGCACCGACGTGGAATCCATCACCCCGTCTAAGACGTCGCTGATGCCGAAGGACTTGCTCAACCAACTCAACAAGCAAGAAGTCTTGGATTTAATGGCCTACATGTTGTCTCGCGGAAATCCGACGGATCGGTTGTTTGCATTGCCTCTCACTCCTGGACGTTAGGTGGTTGCTGTTGAACGGTTTTCGCGGGTATCCTGGCTACTCTGCGCCGTCGATCGTACTTTCGCTTTCGGTTGTATTGACCGAAACTCAACCTGACGGCATTTATGCGAATTCCCCACCGCCCACTTGCGGAGACCACTCCCGTGCGGACTGCCATCCAAAGCGTCTTGTGTTTACTCGTGTTGTCCGGTTTCGCAGCGACGGTCTCTGCGCAAACCGACCCAACGTCGCTGAGCGGACTCACCATTGATGACGTCGAAGCGAAACTGACGGGCGAATGGAAATCGAGCACCTCGTCAAAGCCGTATCTCGGAAAGTCGTACTTGCATGACGCAGCCGTCGGTAAAGGCGAGAAGTCGGCGAAGTTCACGTTTCGCGTGCCGGTCGCGGGCGACTACCACGTCTTGGTGGCTTACACGTCGAACAATAATCGAGCGCCGAAAGTGCCCGTGACCATTACGTCCGCCGACGGGACGTCCACCGTATTCATCGACCAGCAACAATCGCCCGAACTCGGCACGGGGTTCCAGTCGGTCGGGCAATTTGCGTTTTCGGACACAGCCGACGCATCGGTGCTTATCGAGACCAAGGAGACCACTCAGCACGTCATCGTGGACGGAATTCGGTTGCTGTCGATCGCCGAATTCAAAACGGCCTTGAAGGACGAGAAACAGGCGCGACCGGCAACGGTCGTCGTTCAGAAGCCCAAGTCGAAGCAGCCCGCCAAGCCGAAACCCAAGCCACCCGAGTTCGTGAGGCGTCCGGCCAAATCGCAATTCGAGCGGCTGTCGCCGCAACAGTTGGATGCGTTGCTGAACGGCATGGACACGCCGGAAGCGAAGCCTGTCGACGATGTCACATTCCTGCGACGCGTATCGCTGGACCTCGTGGGACGACAGCCGACGTTGGAAGAGTATCACGAGTTCTTGGCGAACAAATCGCCGCAACGTCGCGAGCAAGCCATCGATCGGCTGCTGGCGTCCGAGTCGTTCGGCAAGAATTGGGGCAACTATTGGAGCGACGTGATTGCGGCTCGGCAGCCCGAACCGCAATTGACGTATCTCAATTACGAGTCGTTTCGAGGCTGGCTGGGGAAGGAGATCAACGCGGGCACGGGCTGGGACGAAATCGTGTTTCGCATGCTCACGCCGATCGGGCTGGTGGGCGACGGTCCGCAAGGGGCGTTCATCGGGTTCCATCAGGGCGAACGAAACAACCTGGCTGGCGAAACTTCGCGAGTGTTTCTCGGCGTGAAGATCGCCTGTGCTCAATGTCACGACCACCCGTTTCTCGACATGCCGCAAACCACGTTTCACGGCATGGCGGCGTTCTTCGCTCGCACGTCGGTGAAACTGCCGTGGAACGACAGCGATGGCATCGAAATCTCCAGCTCGACCAAGGGCGAGCACAAGATGCCGGGTGCCAAGAGCGAGATGGCTCCGACGGTGTATCGCGGTGAAGCGTTGGATCTGGGCTTGTCGGATTTGGAACGCCGAGAGCAACTCGCGTATTGGGTTGTGAGCGGGGACAACCCGTTTTTCGCCCGCTCGTTTGTCAATCACATCCAAGCTCGGCTGATGGGCCGAGGTTTCTTCCATCCCGTGGACGATCTTGGCGAAAGCGCGACGCCGTTGAATCCGGAAGCACACGACTCGCTGGCCGGCCATTTCTTGGCCACTGGTTTCGGCGTCAAGGCGCTGTTTCGGCTGCTGGTTTCCACGCGGACGTATCAAAGCAATCGACAACCGGATTCGCCATCAAGCGGCTTCACGGGCGCGACTCCCAAGAAACTGCGAGGCGACGAGTTGTTTGACTCGCTGGTGACGGCCATCGAGTTGCCGAACATTGACCAGCAAGTTGCGGCGTCCACGGATAAGACTCGCTTTCCGCCGCCGGCCAAAAGCACCCGTGATCTGGTGAACGAGGCTTTTGGATTCGATCCATCGACCAAGGACGTGCTGCTGACCCGGACGATGAAGCAGGCGATCTTCATGATGAACAACGACCAACTTCATCGGCAAATCGACGCCAAAGCGGACAGCGGCACTGTGCTCGCACGCCTGCTGAAGGCTGAATCCGAGAACGCGCTTGTGATCGAAGTGCTCTACGCGCGGGTGCTGTCGCGAAGCCCGACCGATGCGGAACGTGCGATTGTAATCAAGCATGTGGAGTTGATTGACGACCGTAACGAAGCATTTGAAGACGTCCTATGGAGTCTGTTGAATAGCGCCGAATTCACGACAAGGAATTGAGGCAACTGACGGCGATCCACTTTGTGGCTCGACTGGGCGTCCGCGCTGCCGCAGTCAGCGGGATGTGGCTCGGAAACTAAATGATCTGTGAGTTCACGATCTTGATGTTGGTGTCGGTCGCGGTGCGTTTGGAATCTTAGTGCCGGTTCTGTTGATTGTGTGGGTTATGCGGCTCAGCGGCACGCAAGTCGACAGAGTCGGGTCAATTTGTACGGCTGGCATGGATGTGTTTTTAGGGCGACCTCGCAACACGACAAGTGCTTCTTGACCCTGATTTTCCAGCGTGGATATAGTCGAGACAGAACCGCACCGAACGAATCATTCGGGCCGCCGCATGGCTCGAACTGGAGTAATCAGTTTATGCACACGTTTCGCATGCGACTGTTGATTGGCACGTTGGCCTTCGCACTGAACGCCGGCGATGCTGCCTTCGCTCAAGACAATCAGGGTTTCAAAACGAAGCTGGAAGTTTCCGTTTCCGGGCCGGAATTGCTTGAGAATCCCGACCTGTGGATGTTGGAAGTGCAATACAAACCGCTGCGCATGCAGCGGATGAAATTCATCGATCCGCAAACTCGCAAGCCGGTTTACGAATGGATTTGGTATCTCGTTTATCGAGTCATCAACCGTGAATTGGATCGCAAGGCGGATGCTTCGAACACCGTGGCGGTCAACGGCGAAGACGCGCAGCCGCAGTTGTGGTTTGTGCCTCGAATTACGCTGGTGACCGACGACAACGGCGAACAGAAGATGTTTCCCGATCGAGGATTGCCGGAAGTCCAAAAGCAGATTTCGGTTCGGGAAGGCCTGACGTTGCTGAATTCGCTGCAACTGTCCGGAGCGCCGCCAAAGCTGACACCGAAAGACGGTGGCACTGAAAACGCGGCGTACGGCGTTGCGATTTGGCGAGGCGTCGATCCCAAGACCGATTATTTCACAATTTACATGAACGGCTTTTCGAATTCCTACAAATACGTTCGCGGCCCCGTCTCCTTCACGAAGCTGCAAGAGCTTTCGCGCAATGGTGGCTTGGAAACCACTGACACGGTGTGGGACGGAGTCCTGGAGCACGAATGGGCATTGGCGGCATCGGTCGGCGATCTGTTTCAGAATCCGAATC
>JAQBZS010000174.1 GCA_027622115.1 Planctomycetota bacterium
TGGGTTACCGCAAGGTCGCTGATCCGGTCGATATCTTCCTCAACATCAACATGTAGGTCACGGTATTGGTGAGCAGCAAAGCGCTAGCGGCGAGCGACTTGCCGCTCACCTCTTCTCGCACGATCCTAAAGTCGGGAACTGTGCAAAAATGACTTCAAAGTAGGCCGGAACAAGTTCCGGCAGTCCGTGCCGGAACTGCGCGGAGTTTGTTCCGGCCTACTTTCAAGAAGTGATTCTTGCACCCGTCGAAACGCCAACGGCACTTGAAAACGTATCCGCTACGAAAAGTCGGTCCGGCGAAGAAGCACCCCGACGCCAAAGATGAAACATGGATGAACTGACCGTCTTTCAGAGTCGACGAGTCACCGTCATGGGACTCGGTCGGTTTGGCGGCAGCTCGATTTTGGCGTAACGCGGGGCTCGGGTGACGATCAGCGACCTGAAGTCGGACGAAGAACTCGCGGACTCATTGGGCGAACTCGATGATGTCCCCAAGATTCTTCCGATTTTTGAGCGGAAAACTTACGGCTATTTACACCATCGACCCAATACTCAGTTCTTGTGTGCGTTCTAATCTAATCTCCAACCGCCGCTTCCGCGAGTTTTACGAATTCGTCGGCTCGTCGCGCGACGACATCGAGGCTCGTGTTCCAAAAGTCCGGTTCCGTGAGATCCAATCCGAATGTTGATTGCACCGCCGTTTCCGTGTCGTGACAGCCGGTGGCAATCAGCAATCGGCGGTAGCGTTCGGGGAATGCATCGTCTTCGCCCGCCAATGCAAACATCCCCAGCGATAGCAAATATCCAAACGTGTAAGGAAAGTTGTAGAACGGCAACTCGCTGATATAGAAGTGCAACTTCGAAATCCAAAAGTTCGGGTTGCCGCCCTCGGCCAGCGAATCAAGATACGCGTCCTGCTGGGCGTCGGACATGAGTTCTCGCAATCGATCCGGCGTGACTTCGCCGCTCGCTCGCTCGTGGTGAAAGTTGTCCTCGAAGAGGAATCTCGCGTGGATGTTCATCAGAAATCCCACGCTGTCCGCGAGCATGCCGTCCAGAATGACCATCTTTTCATGGTCCGTCTTTGCGACGTTTAGCCGATTTTCGCCCAACACGGCTTCCGCGAAGGTCGAAGCTGTTTCGGCCAAATTCATCGGGTAGGACTGCAGCAGTCTCGGCTGATCTCTTAGCACGAACGAGTGGTACGCGTGGCCCAACTCGTGAGCCAGCGTCGACATGCTGTCTTGCGAATTCGTAAACGTCATGAAGATGCGGGACTGCCGCGCGGTTGGCAGGTAAGTGCAGAAGCCGCCCTGTCGTTTCCCGGACCGGTCTTCGGCTTCGACCCAACGGTCCTGGATCGCTCGGCGACAGAAATCTCCGAATTCCGGGCTGAAGCGGCCCATTGTGTCGATCACCAAGTTGCAGGCGTCGTCATAGCTGATTTTGCCCGTATCGGTTCGCGCTGGGAGCGGCGCCTGCAAGTCGTACCATGCGAGTTGTTCCAGACCCAGCAGCCGAGCTTTGGCGTCGAGATAACTTTTGAGGACGGATTTGCGATCCGAAACTGCGGACCACATCGTGTCCAGCGTTTTTCGTTGCAGGCGATTGTGGCGCAATGGTGCGTCAAGATGATCGGAGACGCCGAGTCGGCGGTAGCGGGTCAGTCGACTGCCGGAAATGTGATTGAGCGCGTCGGCACACGTGTCCGCGATCGAATTCCACGCCCGGTCCGTCGCGAAGTAATTGTTTTGTCGGACGGTGCGTTCCGCCGAATCCCAGCTGACTTGACTCGGCGATTTCTCGACAATGGCTCCGTGTTCCATCACTTGGACACGAATCTCGCTCGACACGCGGTCGTAGAGCCGACCCCAAGCGTGAATGCCATCGACATCCAAGTCCGCCGCGAGAGCCTCCATCGGTTTCGGCAGCCGATGCGCCGCATTCAGTCGTTGGTCGCGTAGGAAGAATCCCACGGCTTGCAGTTCCGGCTTGCTGTCGATGAATCGCTCAAACGTGTCGTCATCACATTCCTTGAGACCGAATTCGATGTCGGTCGAGATGCGTTCCGCATACGGTCGCAACGCTGCCAAGCGTGCTTCGATTTGCTGGTACAGCTTGTTCTCGGCATCGGCGGCGGCATGGCAGCCGATGAACGATCCGACGTCGTCCAGTTGCGTGATCACTTTCTCGTAGGCGATCAGCACTTTCGTCCACTGTTCCACAACGGCGGATGCGTTGGTGGCCACCGGCAAAACGGCAGTTGTGTCCGCGAGTTTTCGGAGGTCGCTGTCGATTTGGGTCAACCTGCCGGAAAAGTCGTCGGTTGCTGGATGCGGCAGCAGGCTGTTCAATTCCCACGTCGGGTCGTACTTATTGGTCATGTCGTGTCCGTGATTGAGAAATTCGAAGTCTCTGCCCGTCATGCCTTTTTCCGGCACCGGATTTCAGTTCGTCCCGTAGTCTCGCTGGTCGAGGCAACTCGGAACAAGAAAGGTTCATCCAATTTAAAGCGTATTGAGATCTGTGAATTGCGAGGATTTTGCGTTTGAAGTATTGGCGGTTTCGGAAGCCGTAGGACTTTCGTTGAGCGCCGATCTTGTAGTTCAACAATCCGCTGTATCTTGGCAGGCGGGTGTACAGCCGAATTCAATTCGTTTTTTCAGACGCCGTTGACCTCCGCTCAAAACGTGGACTACAACCCCCCCGCCCGTCCGCACCAGCTTGGTATGCGTGCATCATCAAATTCCCCGTTTGTGCGACGGATATTGTGTCCGTCGCCGGACTTTCAGTCCGTCGTACGGGACGAAGTTTCTGCACGCGTACTGAATGCGGCTCATCACGGATTCGATGACTCTAACAGCGGTCAAAGCCTGAGATGGAACTCAACGCTGAATGGACCATTCATTCGCCGAACTCCTCGGTCACTCGTGCCCCCAACCTGTTGGGCCGGATGGTGCGGGATTTCCTGGACGCCCGCGACCTCGCCTGGCGGCTGTTCGTCCGCGACGTCAGTGCTCGCTATCGCCAGTCATTGCTGGGCTATTTGTGGGCGTTTCTGCCGCCGGTCGTACTGACGCTGAGCTTCGTGCTTGCCGGTCAGGCTTCGATCTTGAACACCGCCGGCACGAGTCTGCCGTTCGCGGCATTCGCGCTCATCGGCACCGTGTTGTGGCAGACGTTTTCGGAATCGATCAACGGCCCCGTTCAAGCCGTCACGCAATCGAAGCCTCTGTTGGCTCGGATTCGCTTTCCGTATGAAGCCATCGTATTGGCCAAAGTCGGCGAGCTGCTGTTCAGCCTGACGATCCGTCTGACACTGGTCTGCGGTGTGTTGTTGTGGTTTGGGATCGTGCCTCCGTGGACCGCCTTCGCGGCCGTGTTGCCAATCGCCGTCTTGATTCTGTTCGGCACGGCCATCGGCATGATGCTCGCGCCGTTGGGTGGACTCTACGACGACATCGCCTGGACCTTGACGCTCGCCCTGAGCCTGTGGTTTTTCTTGACGCCCGTGGTTTACGAGCAACCGGCCGCCGGTTCGATCATCGAAACCGCGAATCTGTTGAACCCCGTGGCTCCGCTGTTGCAAACAGCTCGTCAATTGCTGAGCGGCGGCGAACTGACACATCTCATTGACGCCGGAATCGTGACGCTGATCACGCTGCCGTTGTTCGTCGCCGGATGGATCTTCTTCCGTTCTTCGTTGGCGTTCGCGATCGAGAGGATTAACGCGTGATCGCTGAAATCAACAGGAATCCCATCGCAAGTTCGACATCGGATCAGGATCTCGTTGTCGATGTGCGCGGAGTGGCGAAAAAGTTTTGTCGCAGCTTGAAGCATTCCTTGTGGTATGGCACCACCGACGTCTTCAGCGAATTGTTCCTCAGACGACGTTGTACCGACACGTTACGCAGCCACGAGTTTTGGGCCATCGACGGCGTCAACATGCAGATTCGGCGTGGTGAAGCCGTCGGGCTCGTGGGTCGTAACGGTGCGGGCAAGACAACACTGCTGCGGATGATCGCGGGGCTAATCCGGCCCGATGTCGGCGAAATCCGCACGCGTGGTCGAGTGGCACCGTTGCTGGCATTGGGTGCCGGGTTCAGCCCGATTTTAACCGGTCGAGAAAACATCCACGTCAACATGGCGGTGCTCGGACTCTCCAGCAAGGTCATCAACGATCGCATCGACGCCGTCATCGATTTTTCGGAGATGGAAGCGTCGATCGACGCGCCCGTCAGAACTTATAGCTCGGGCATGATCGCTCGACTGGGCTTCGCGTGTGCGATTCATGTCGAGCCCGATGTGTTGCTGGTCGACGAAGTCCTGGCCGTCGGCGACATCGCGTTTCGAGCTAAGTGCTATCGGCGACTCAGCGAATTGCTGGCGCGAGACACGGCCGTCGTGCTGGTTTCGCACAATCCATCGACGATGCTGTTTACCTGCGATTCCGGCGTGCTGCTGGAGGGCGGTCGAGTCCAGACACAGGGCAGCATTCATGAAGTCGTCAAGCAACACGAACAAGACCTGCTGTTTGGCGGCGGCGACGAAACGGCGAAACCGACTGTCTCCAAGGAACCGTCCCGCACGGGACTCGAAATCGCGTCGGTCGAATTGCGAAACGCGACGGGTGACTCCGTCGACCATCTGACCACCAGCGAACCGGGTGCGATCGTGGTCGCGTGTCGCGCCCGTGAAGCGTTTGAAAATGTCAGCTTGAATTTCTCGTTACGCAACACCGCCAGCGTGGACGGCGGCTCGATGGAACTGGAATCCATTGTCGACGGTCGAGTGTTCTCGATCTCGCCGGGGGAAAGCGAATTGTGTCTTCAACTTCCGGTCGTCTGTATGAGACCGGGCATGTATTCCGGGAAAATCAGCGTCTCGATCGGCAGCCTGCACACATTGGATGCCGTGCAGTCCTTCTGTTTTCGCATCAACTACGACAAGCCGCTCGGTCAGGCTCCCGCCTACCAGCCGCGAAGCTGGGACATGCGAATTCGCGATCAAACCTTGTTACGCCGCTCGGCCTGACTCACACATCGAATACGGATCCGCCCCACGATGGAAGAATCCAACACGATCCCGTTTGTCGACCCGCACACGCACGAAGCGCTGTTTAACACCGGCACCGACTTATGCAACGCGAACGGCGATGTGATTTGCCCAATCATCGACGGCGTCCCGCGCTTTGTTCGCAGTGAAGACGACTATGCGGAGAACTTCGGTTTCCAGTGGAACGAATGGAAGGACTTGCTTAGCGACAGTCGCAGCACGGGAAACACCAAACGCGACTTGTTGCTGAAACGCACGCACTTCGATCAATACAAGACCGAGGGTGCCACGATTCTCGAATGCGGCATGGGCGGCGGCGACGATACCGAAGTGTTGCTGCAATTCCCGTTCGCCGAGGTTCACAGTTTCGACTTGAGTTGTGCCGTCGATCGCGGTCGGCAATTTCTAAATGACCCGCGACTGGTCCTCTCACAGGCATCGATTTACGACATCCCGTATGCCGACGAAAGTTTCGATTTCGTCTTTTGCCATCGAGTCTTGCAGCACACGCCGGACCCGGTCGCGTCGTTGAAGGCCATCAGTCGCAAGGTGAAGCCGGGCGGCGTGCTATTCGTGCATTGCTATAAGAAATCGTGGCGGTACTTGATGAATTACAAGTACAAGGTCCGCTGGCTGACGAAGCGACTGCCGCAAAAGGCGGTCTTCTGGTACGTGCAGAATTTCGGTCGCATGATGCGAAAGATCAGCTCGACACTTTGCCGCTGTGGTCACGCCGCTGCCGTCAGTTCCAATTGGTTTGTGCCGTTCGACTATTTCCCAAGATACGGCAACTTCAATGAAGAGCAACTTCTGGAGTTGGACAAGCTGTGTACCTTCGACGCACTCACGCCCGCCCATGATCACCCGCTGACGACTCGTATGTTTTGCAAGACGATTGAAGAGGCAGGATTTCGGATTGAACACCTCAGCGATCCGCCGATTACTCCCCTATTGGCCACCGCCGTTCGCGTCACGGAAGCGGGCGAGGAATCGCAGCCCATTCGCCAGGCTGCTTAACTTAAACAGCATTCTCTTTGTTAAGCGATATTCCGATGTTTCAGCTGCGGAGCGGCGGCAGCATGTAGCCTGGGGTGGAGCGCAGCGGAACCCCAGTTCGACGAACCGGTCATCGGCGAAGCCGCAGAGCGACGGCAGCATAGAGCCTGGGGTGCAAACCCCAGGTATTCAATTAGGCGGCCTTCCGTTCAGAAGCATTTGACTTCGCTGACACGGCTGCCGTGTCGGGATCCGGGACACAGCGAATCAGTAGTTTCTGGTTAAGCATGGAGATCTTGGCCAGAATCCCGAATAGCCGTCGACCTATCACATGCAACCAGGGCAGCCTGTGATATGTGCGGCGAAGAAACGGTTCGAGGAACCCGGGGTTTTCAGCGGCCGGATAGAAGCCGACTCGTTCAAAAGCCTCGATCTTGAATCCTGCCTCCCTGACCTCGTCAAACAACTCGCGTTTGGAACAAAACACTTCGGTGAAGGGACGCTCCTCGATTGAAAACAGGCGAATCTTCTCTCGCCGCCACAGTTTTTGGGGAATCAACAGGAAGTTGTCGATGAAGTTCCAAATGTGAAGTATTGCACGACTTGGTGTTGCCAGCAGCAACTCTGCCCCTGGTTTCATCACGCGACGCACTTCCTTCAGAACATCAACTCGAAACTCGGGCCGAACATGTTCGTAGACATCGAGCATTAATACTGTGTCAAAGAATTGATCGTCGAAGTCCAAGTTTTCCGCCAAGCCGCGCTTGATGCAAATGTCGTTGTCGAGTTCGCGTCCACGTAGATTGGCTTCCGATTGTTTGACCATTGCGTCAGACGGATCGACTCCATGCAGACTCTTGTATTGATCTCGCATCAGATAAAGCAGGTCGCCGAATCCGCAGCCGAGATCCAACAAACGATCGCCGCCTGACGCCAGCTTGATGACACATTCGTTGCGGTGAATCGCCAAGAGCGCATACATGGAAAGATAAGCGGGGTAATGCTCGTACCAGAACTGACCCGGTGCATTCTTGGTCTTCCGATCATAGTTGAACGATTTGGAGATATCTTCAATCAACTCGGCTGAATCATTGCTTGCAGACATGTCACTGATTCCGTTGTGAGACTTGCCAGATTGACAGAGATGTTTCGCGACCTTCATGCTCGCAAATTATCCGCACTTAACAATGCGGAAAGGCACGACCGGATCGTAGTTGAACTGCGGAAAAAGGGTCAACTCGGCTTGGACGGTTGAGTCGCACTAAACTTTTTTCGGCGAAAAGTATTCTGCCGGCTTTCGCCTTCACCGACCCTCGACCTGCTGCTCGTCGGTCATCGACATCAGGAGCGAAAAGTATTCTGCCGGCTTTCGCCTTCACCGACCCGGTGTCACAGGGTCGGTGGAGGCTATCGAACTCGACAACAATTGTTCGGCCAGTCCGTATGTGATCCGTTCGAGTGACGGAAACCCCGCTCCGTTGTTTGGGCGCGTTCCCTATTCGACGCCCACAGTTCGAAATCGGAAGCAAACGAGTGCCACGACAGCCGAATGGTTGCAGATTCTGCCGAACGGATTCGGTATGGGGAATTCTGCTCGAAATGGAGCTTGATTCGGATTGATCGCTGATTTGTCCGTCGCTACAAACCCCGCCCTTCCTCTCCAAGCGGGGTCTCTCTCTCCATCATTCCCCCCTCACTTCACCCCGTTCTTCGACGAGCAACTCGCGATTTGCAAACCCACGGTGAAACGCTGTTGGTGCGCTCGTTGTGAATTCTCTTCGTGCTTCGGTCTCCGCCGTGCGGCATTGCGCGCACGGTCCCGAAACTGACGGACTGCGTGCCGGCATTTGCCCGCGTCACGTAGAGGTATGCGAATGACGCCCGTTGTTCTCGATCCATTACACGCGACGCCGATCCGCAACACCGGAACTGCGCGCCCGTGTGGCCATCACTCCGCCGATCAACCCCAGCGAGCGATCGTTTCGACAATGGTGACATCCAATCCGATGGTGACATCCAATCTCCACTCGATCGGTCGAATCAGGCCGCCCGCCGACCATGACCCGCATCGCAAATTCGCGATTGCCGTAACGGCTCTGGTGTTGCTGTGTTTCAACAGCCCACGGGTGACCGGACAACAACCACCGACTGCCAATCCCCAGAATCCCAACGGAACGACAGCCGCTCCGCCGGGCACCACACAGCCAAACACCGGCGTCCCGAACGACATCATCGTTGATCGGGCTTTCGCGCAAAGCGGTTCGCTGTTCAACGAGCTTGACAGCCCGCCTCAACCGCGTGGTTACAACTTTCCGGGATGGGGCACGCAGTTTCGTCTCGGGCATTTGACGGGCCGAGCCATCGGCCGAAAAGAGTCGATCACGCATCTGGGCATGATGCCGTACTCGATGCTCGGCAACACGATGTTCTACGGCGAAGGCCAAGCTTTTCGAGCCAACGGCGGCGATCTGTTGTGGGGCGGCATGGTTGGTGGCGGCGTGCGCCAATACGTCCCGTCGCTGGATCGCGTGTTCGGTGCGGGCGTGTTTTGGAGCCGCGACGACTTATCCAACGTTAAATTCACGCAGGTGATTGCCAGCGCCGAAACGACGGGCGAATACTTCGACGTTCGCGCCAATGTGTACCTTCCCAGCGGCCCACGAACCGGCGTGGCGGAAATCAACATCATTCAAGAAAGCGCGCGGTTTCAGGAGAACATCCTGCTGTTCGACCGCTTTCGTACTGTCGTCACATCCATGAAGGGTGCCGACTACGAAATCGTCGTGCCGTTACCCGGTCCGTTGGGTGACCGGGTGGACTTGCGGATGGCAGCGGGCGGCTATTACTTCGACGGCCCGGAAGTGGAAGACGTGCTGGGTTGGAAAGCGCGTCTGGAAGCCACCATGTTCAACATGGTGGACGTCGAACTTCAGGTCTCGGACGACCAGACGTTTAATACGACGGTGATGTTTGGCGCGTCGATTTCGTTGGGTGGGTTGCGTCAATCGGGCAATAACCGCTCAAGTCAATTCAATCGCATGACGGAATGGGGCAAGCGGATGCAGCATTCGGTTGTTGCCAGAACCAACGTGCGTGACGAAGCACTCACCGCAGTCAACCCCGCCGATGGTGATCCGTACTTCTTCTATCACGTGGCCAGCGACGCGGCAGCCGGTGGCGATGGTTCCCTGAATAACCCGTTCCAAACCATCTTGCAGGCGCAGGATGCGATCGACACGACGATGGATCCGGTGGACTTCGCGATTGTGCATGCCAACAGCACGTTCGCGACTCCTGTGACCCTGCGACCCGGAAACAACATTCGGGGTCAGGGCGTGGGAGCCAATCACACCATCACCGTCGCCGGATTCCCGGAACCGCTCGCACTGCCCGAGGTTCGACCGGGTACGCGTCCCACCTTGCAACTTTCGGGCCTGACGGTGGATGGCGTGACAATGGCGAACAATTCCGAATTCTCTGGGTTCATTATCGATCACCCGGACGGACACGGCATCGTGATCCGCAACCTCACGGGCCTCGGAACTGCTCAATTCAACACGGTCCAAAACGCGTCGCTGGACGGCGTCTTGATCGAAGGTTCCACCGGGGGATACGGCTTCTTCGATACCGTGGTTCAATACATTGACGATGGCACGTTGCCGGCCGGTCGGTTGAGTACGGACGTTCGCGGCTTCCACGTGAACGGCGGAGGCCCCACGGCCAAGGATCTCGGTCGCCTGTCGTACTCTTTGGACAATCATGGCCCCATTGTGCTGGTTGAAAACGGCGTGGGCGGATCGGTCAACCTGTTTGGTGCCACGGTAGACAGTCAACCCAGCAACATCACGCTCAATCCCGCCGCGCCCGGTGGCCAAGGCGTGCAAATTGTCGGGACAGTCGCTGCTCCACAAAACACCAACGTGACCGTAGGAGATCTGAGCATCCTGAACAGCACCACCACCGGCATCAACATCCAAAACACGACCGGACGGGTCAGTATTCGCAACGCGATCCGCGGCTCGTCGCTTGTCCACAACGCCGCCGGCATTTCCGTC
>JAQBZS010000175.1 GCA_027622115.1 Planctomycetota bacterium
TTTCTCCCGTCGTACTCGCCGAACCTGAATCTGATCGAACGGCTTTGGAAGTTCGTGAAAAAGCCAGCCTTGCATTCGCGACACCACACGAACTACGCCGACTTCCAAGCCGCGATCGACACCTGCCTCGACGAGTTAACCACAACCCCAAAATCCGCCGTCGCTTCCTTAGTCACTCTCAACTTCCAAACATTCGAAAACGTGTCAATGCTTTCCGCGTAAGGTATCACTGGTCGTCCGCCCGGCGGCGTCCGTGTGAGACACCGGTCATGCAACCCGCCTAAATCAAATCGACCCAGCTTGGAAAGTTCATGAAGGCGGCGATAGTGTCAAGCGGATCTGAGTTGACGATTTCGCTTTGCAGACCGTCGATTTGGTCGGCGTCTGCTCCGCCGTCGAGCATATCGGGGCCGTCTCCTTCGATGCTGGTGCCGCCACCGCCGACCAGCGTGTCCAGGCCGGCGTTGCCTTGCAGAAAGTCGTTGCCGTCGTGGCCGACGAGCAGGTCGTTGCCTGCCCCGCCGACAATAAAGTCGTTGCCGGTGTAGCCGGACTGGCCATCGTTGCCGTCGTTGCCGAACAGGTTGTCGTTGCCCGCTCCGCCGTTCATGATGTCGTTTCCGGCGTCGCCGAAGATCAGGTCGTTGCCGTCGCCGCCGGACAGAATGTCGTCGCCGGTTCCGCCGCTGATGCTGTCTTTGTCCGGGCCGCCGAAGATCAAGTCGCCGCTGCCGCCCTGGCCGAACAAGCGGTCTTCGCCGGCTCCGCCGAAGATCGTGTCTTTGCCGGAACCCGCAAACACGAAGTCGTCGCCACCATTGGCAACCATCATGTCGTTGCCGGTCGAGGTCAGCACGTCGAAGCCATTCGTGCCGAACAGAATGTCGCCACCGCCCGCTCCGTCGATGACCGTCAATTCGGAGCTGACAAACGCACTCGCGTCGAGCGTGTTGGGGCTGGGGCCGCCGAAAATGTGAGCCTTATCGATGCTGATCAGAGTGTCGGTCCCGATCCCAATTAACGACGAATTGGTCAGCGTGAGGTTGGCATCACCTCCGTCGAACAACATGTCACTGCTCCCCCCACCGTCGATGACATCGTCGCCTAAGCCACCGCCCAGTGTGTCGCTGGCTCCCTGGCCTTTGAGCACATCGTTGCCGGCATCGCCGAACAACATATCCAGTCCGGCAGCACCGTTGAGCGAATCGTTCCCGCTGCCGCCGTGGATTTCGTCATCGCCCGCTGAGCCACTCGCGAAATCGTTGCCCGGGCCTAAGAAGATTTTGTCGTTGCCGTTGCCGCCGAACGCTGTGACGTCGCCACTGAATCCAGTCGAGTCGATCGTGACGTCGCTGCTGCCGGATATGAGCAACATCGCTCGATCGATGTTCGTCAACACGTCGGTGCCTTGACCCGTGACTGATGTGTTGGTGAGCGTCTGATTCACGCCAGTCGTTTGCCGGATTTCGTCAAGGTCGCCGACGTTGGCTGTCGGGCCGCCGATCAGTTCGTCGTTGAAAGTCGTGCCGAGCAGCACGTCGTCTCCGGCCGCACCGTCGAGCTTCACAGGCCCGACTGTAAACATCGACGCATCGATCGTGTCGTTCCCGCTGCCGCCAGTCAGTTCCGCTCGTTCGAACATGTCGAACGTATCGGTTTCCGTCGGCTGAGTGAGTGACGTGTTGACGAGCGTCGCCAGACCGGCCACGTCGGCGAACAACACATCGCCGCTGCCGCCCTGGCCCTTCGCCATGTCGTTGCCGAGGCCCGGATGAATGTCGTCGTTGCCGCCGGAACCCATCAGGTCGTCGTTGCCGACGTCGCCATGCAGTTCGTCGTCGCCAAGATTCCCGAGCAGAAAATCGTTGCCGTTGCCGCCGAATAACACGTCATCGGCATTGGTGCCCCAGATCATGTCGATGCCGTCTGCACCCAGCACGAATGCCGATTGCATGATTGTCATCAGATCCAACGCGTCGTCGCCACCGTGTGCGCGCGCTCGGATATCGGCAACGGTGCCCATCGCGAAGTTGTGCATGACTCCATTGAAGTCGATCGCCAAACCGCCCGCCTGAGCGGTCACGGTATCGTTGCCGAGTGTCCCGTGGATGAAGACCGATGCGGTTGTCGCCGGAGCCACCAAAACTTGGTAGACACCCGAGATCACGGCCGTGTTGTCTTCTCGATACATGCCCAACGGGTTGGCCATGTTGACTACATCGTCCTCAAAAATCGCATCCGTCGGATCGGCGACGACCAGCAAGTGGTAGTCGCTGTCGTCTTCGCTACGACCCACTCCTGGTAGCGACAAGTCGGCAGCACTCGTCCCGATATTGAACGTCTTGATGTGGGTGCCGATGGTCAGGTCCAGCGCGTTCGTGAGCAAGACCTGATCGAGTTGCGTGTCGGGAGCAGGCCCGCTCGCCGGATTGAAAAGTTTATCGGGCGATCGGAAGAAGCCCAGCACGAGCTGGCTCAAGTCCGCGTTCAATATGTCGTAAGTCACGCTCGCCGTCGTGCCGTTGAGAGTCGCACTTTGCACGACCACGTCCGGCAAGACGATATTCAAGTTGAGCATCTGGATTGTCTGGCCTTGGTCTTCATCTTTCGCGACGACTTGCACGGTTTGCGGGCCAGCGTTTTGGAAAACGTGCGGCAACTGAAACGCGCCGTTGTTGAGCAGTGCTCGACGCTGGATGTTGTCGCCAAAGTCGAGTGTGACTTCGACCGTGTCATTCGGGACGTCGCCAAACAGTCCATGCAAAGTGACCAGTTGCCCGCCAACGATCGGACCAGTGGGTGTGTTGGCAGTTAAGATTGGATCAACATTGGCCACGACAATTTGGAACGAGTCCGAATTTGTCGAACCCATCCCGTTCTCGTCGGTGATGCTGACTTCCACCGTGTAGGTTCCATCGTCGGCGTATGTGTGCATCTGCGTGTTGGGAATCGATCCGGTGGTGAGCACGCCTGAAGAACCCAGTGTGTCGATGGTCGCTGCGCCTGTGTCAGGCTGAGTTCCATCGCCCCAATCGATCGAGTACGTGAACAGCGGGCTGTTGCCGAATTCGGGATCGGTGAATGTGGCGATCGGGGCACTGATCGAGAATTGTTGGTTCTCCAGAATCGTCATCGGTAGAGCCGGTGCGGCAGTCACTGTCGGCGCGACGTTGGTCACGATGACCAGGAATTGTTCCTGCGAACTGACGGCTCCGTCTTTGTCGGTGACGGTCAGCGTAACGACTTGAGGACCGTCGTCGCTGTAAACGTGCAAGCCATCGAACGAACCCATTGCCGGTGAGCCGGCTGAAAGTGCCGTCGCCAATGTCGCGGCTTGATCGATCGTCGCGGTGAGCGGGCCGTCGCTGGTCCCGTCTCCCCAGTTGATCGTGAACATGAACGGACCGTCGTTCAGACCGGGATCAACGAACGTGCCGATATCGGTCAGCACCAACGCCGAGCCTTCACCGATCGTCTGATTGCCAATCGCGGTCATGACGGGCGCGACGTTGTTGATCGTGACTTGGAATGTCTGTTGAGACACAGCGTTTTCGTCGTCGCGAACAAACAGCGTCACGGTGTACGGCATGGCTTGGTTATCGCCGTACGCCTTCTGCAGAACCTGACCCGGCGCGTTGAGGCCCGGCAGTCCGTCGCCGAAGTTCCACGAGTACGTGACCGGGTCGTTGTCCGTCGCCACGCCGATGAATGTGCCAAGCTGGTTTTCGTTGAGCGTCAGCGGCACGCCGGTCAGCAGCAGGTTAATCACCGGAGGCAGGTTGTTGACGCCCAGAGCCGTCATCGCCACAGCTTGATCGTTGATCGGCTGGTGATTCGCGTCGAGAGTTCCGTGGTCGTTGCCGCGTACCGTGACCGAGACTGCGTACGGCGTATTCCCCGCTTGATTGTCGGCATACGTATGAGTCAGCGTGGCATTCCCCATCGCGTCGATCGTGAATGGCTGAGTGCTGCCGTCAACCCAGGTCACTTGAAGCAGTTGATAATTGGCAAAGGCATTGCCGGGGTCGGAGATCGCGACGCCCAGAGTCGATGCGCTGCCTTCGTTGACGGCCGCGCCCGGCGTCAGCATCACCTGCGGAAGGACGTTCGTCACCGTGACCAGGAATTGCCCGGCCGTCGTGCCCTCGTTGGGTTCGGTGACGGTGACTGTCACGGTGAACTGACCCGGCGTGTGATAGGTGTGGCTGAGCGACAGATTCCGGTTACTCGTCGAGAACATCACCGGCATGCCGCCGTCGGCGTAGTCGATCGTGACGTTCCAGGTGTCGGTACCGGGATCTTGAATCACCAGGCTGCGTGCGAAAGTGCTGTCGTCAGCGATGGCCTGGTTGCCGCCCGCGTTGATCAGCGGGGCGACGGCTTTGACGAAGACTTGCGCGGTGTCTGTGAACGTGAACGGTGTCCGGGGAATCGTGATTGTCACGCGCGCGTTGAACACGCCCTGATTTTGCGGCGTGAAACTGAAGTTCGGGGTCAGCGCGCCGGTTAGGTTGGCTGCGGGCGAACCGCTCAGTTGCCACGCATACGTCGCCAGCTCGACGGGCACGAAGCGCCAGGGTTCGTTGCCGATTGATCCATTGTCGGCAGCGAAAATCAAGGTGCCGTTGTCGGCAAACAACGACGTTGGGTTCGACGAACTTAGGAACAGTCCCGAAATAACTTCCCGATTTCAGTTTCCATTGGGAATTGCGGTGTAATTCCATTTCGGGAAGTGGTCATCGAACTTGATGGTCATCGTTTTCTTGAAATCTTTGGCGTACTTGCGTCCGGTCTGGTAAACCTTTTCCATAATCCTCACGACGACCTTGAGCCCCGTGGTGGTTTCTGTTTTTTCGATGTAGTGCTTGGCGGTTTCGATGCTCTCGAATGGAACACCCTTGCAGGCTCGGGCCACATGCGGAAAGACACGATGCTCAATCGGATTGTACTTCGAAGTGTAAGGCGGGTAGTGGGCCATGCGAATTTCTTTTCCCAGCCGGTTGGACAATGCCTGTAAGTCTTCTTTGAAGATGTAGTGAGACGAACTATTGCTGCCCCCACCATCGCACAGCACCAACAGTTGCGTTGCTTTGGGGTAATCCAATCGCCCCTGCTCCTGCCACCATAGTTCAATACTGTCGCACGCCAGTTGTGAGGTGTCTTTGCTGCTGTTGAGGTGGACCGATGCTTGATTCTGGGCCACATCATAGATGCCATGTGGGATCACGTTCCCGTGGCTGGCACTGGCGAAGTCGTGATCATTAACGATCGTCGGATCGATCGCATCGGTGACTCCATCGCGATGGAAACTCCCGAGCATTTCCTTCTTTTTCGTGTCGATACTGATCACCGGCTGGCCCGCCGCAACGTATTCCTCTTTGTGTTGGGCAATCTTCTCGAACTGCGCGTTTCGATCCGCGTGCTGACCCATCGTGCGTTTTTTCTGTGGCTTGCGACGGCGATAACCGTGCTCCCACAACAAGCGAGAAACGATGTTCTTGCTCGCCGGTGTACCCAGTTTGGCGAGGCGACGAGAAATTTGCCGACGCGACAAGTTGGTCCATTTTACATCCGCACGCATCGGATCTCCGGCGGTATGATCCTTGAGAACTTTCAGAAAGTTGGCCACCAGTTCGGGGCAAGTCTCTGTCAGCGTTTTACGTCCACCCCTTTTTTTCGCTGGCCATGATTGTCCAGCTCTTCGTCAGATTCTATTTCGGCGATTCCTTGCCGAATTGTCTTGGGATCACACCCAAGCAATCGGGACACATACTCGATGCCCCCATGACCCAGTTTGGCCGCTTCAATACCTGCGTAACGACGACGGTCACGCTCGTTCAAGGAACGGTAAAACCGGCCCATCTGCTGCTCTACTTCCGCCGAATAGCCGTCCATGGCTCACTCCTGAAATGTTGATTAAAAACCATCATACAAACAGAAGCAATCGAACCAAATGCGGATCTTATTTCGGGACTATTCCTAAGTGCCCAAGTTCTACTCCTCGCGGTCGAAACTAACTGAATCCAGCTATTTCGCGAACTGCTCATTTCTGGCCGTTCGGAGTATCGTGGAAACCCAAATGTTGCCGACCAGGGCGGCCCGTCCCGCGACGAGTCCGACCGGTGTTTTGAATCCGACGAATTTCGTCTGGCGATTTTTCGAGGACCGACGCCGTTTTGCCATGACACGGTTGCGTGCGTGAGCCTTCTCGCGACATGATTCGATTGCTGATGCGGCGTTCGGTTTTGGACGCTTCCAAGAACAGTCGGCGTCGTCAATCTACCTTCTTCAAACCTGTCTAACGTGAGTGCTGTGGAAATTTCCGAACTACAACTAAACGGCGTTTCCGTTCGCGATACTTTTGCCGAAGCGTTCTCGATCATGGCCACGCGGCTGATTGTGACCGCAGTGAACGAGCGCTGGGCGACGACGGCCAGCCACGAATTCTGCGGCTACGCGACCAGCGTGATCGCCTGCAGTGCCGAAGCCGCCCCCGAACGAATACTTTCCCCCGCCGAGACCCCCGACGGTCGACCCGGCATCAGCATTTTGGTCTTCGCGTTCAGCAAGGAAGGACTCGCACAGGTCGTCGCTGATCGAGTCGGCCAGTGCATCCTGACCTGTCCCACGACAGCGTGTTACGACGGCCTTCCCGACGCGGACAAGGCGAACCGAATCGGTGTCGGCAAGCAATTGCGTTTCTTTGGCGACGGCTATCAAATCGCGAAGAAGCTCGGCGATCGCCGCTTCTGGCGCATCCCGGTGATGGATGGTGAGTTCGTATGCGAAGATAAAATCGGCACGCAAAAAGGCATCGCCGGCGGCAACCTGTTGATCGGCGGGACCGACCAAGCGGCGGCTTTGAACGCGGCTGAAAAAGCCGTCGAGGCGATGCGCACCGTTCCGGGAACCGCCCTACCCTTCCCCGGCGGGATCGTTCGCAGCGGCAGCAAAGTCGGCTCGGTTTACAAGACGCTCAAGGCGAGTACGAACGACGCCTACTGCCCGACCTTGCGAGCACGCACAGCTTCGTCGATCGAGCCGGGCACCGAGGCCGTTTACGAAATCGTGATCGACGGACTCTCGTTCGACGCGATCCAAGCCGCCATGCGAGCCGGCCTGCACGCCGCCGCCGCCGAGCCCAACGTGACATTGCTCACGGCCGGAAACTACGGTGGAAAACTCGGCAAGCACCATTTTCATTTGCGCGATCTGCTGTAGGGCTGCGCGTCCGCGATGCGAGCGGCTCTCTCCCTCTCCCTCATATTCGGCACAGGCCGGATTGGCCGTCGTCATTTGGCCGCTCCCTCAAGCCGTCGGTTTGCACGCCATCAATTTGTGACGTTGACTTCGTCGTCGACGATTCTCAGCTCGCACATTGATGAAACCGACCTGCCATGTCCGAACAAGCGAACCAGACGTTACCGTCCGAAAAGGCCGAGCCGCACACGACCGCGTCGAAAACCGCGTTCGTCAACCAGACACGTGAGTCGGAAGTTCCGCGCGTCGAGAAGCTTTCCTATCGCGATTTCGTCCATGATTTTCAGAGGCCGCGTCGCCCGGTGATCATCACCGATGCGACGCACGACTGGCCTGCGCGAAGCTGGACTCCGGAAGACCTGAAGCACCGAGTCGGCCATCGCGAGCTAACGATTCGCACCGAAGCCGGACCTCAGGCATGGCGCTTCGAAGATCTCGTCGAGTTAGTCCTGGCATCGACAGAACAAACCCCCGCTCCCTACGCGCGAAACGTAAACGTCGAGCGTGACCTGCCCGAACTTTGGCGAGACATCCAACCGCGACTCAAGTACGCCACGCCCGATTGGAAGTCGTCCGCTCTGTTGCCACGTGACTTCGTCTTTCCGAACGGATTGGAAGAGTTGTTCTTCGGCGGCCAGGGCAATTCGTTTCCTCGCTTGCACATCGATTCCTGGGGCATGGACGGCTTCGTTTCGCAGATTTACGGCCGCAAGGAATTCCTCCTGCTCGGCCCCGAACAGACTCCGTTCATGTATCCGTCGGGCGATGACGAGTTGAGCAGCCAACTCAATCACATCGACGCTGTGGACCTCGAACGCTTCCCCCTGTTCGCTCAGGCGAAACCAATCCGCGTGATCCTGAACCCCGGCGACACGCTCTTCAATCCGCACGGTTTTTGGCACACCGCTCTGATGCACGAAGTCTCGCTGACGTTGATTACGGCGTCATGGAATTCGTCGAACTGGGGCACTTTTTGTGGGCAATACCGGCAACGTGGAAAAACGTGCGGCGTCAAGAAGGCGGTCGTCTTGGCCTACCTCGCAGCCGTCGGTGCAATCCTGCGAGCACGCGACAGCTTGATCTAGGACTGTGAACAATTCATGACTTGGTTTCAACATTCGACACTGACTGACTTGCCTGTTTCGTCTCGATCTCGCGTGATGCACGCGTCGATTTTGGGTACCGGTGCAGCCTTGCCCGATCGAGTCATCGACAACAACTATTTCGTTGATGAGTTGGGACTCGACACAACAGCCGACTGGATCGTCAAGCACACCGGAATTCAGGAGCGACGCTATGCGGCTCCTGGTGAGGACGTCGTTGGTTTGGCTGCCAACGCAGGCTTGGCTGCGCTTGAGGCATCGGGTCTGACTCCCGACCAATTGGACATGATCGTCGTGGCCACATCGACTCCCACCTACGCGATGCCATCAACCGCGTGTCTCGTCCAACAGGCTCTGAGTGCGGACAACGCACTCGCTTTCGACGTGACCAACGCCTGCGCCGGATTCGCTTACGCATTCGACATTGCTGTGCGTTACCTGCAGACCGGCCCGCAACACGCTCTTGTGATCGGAGCCGACTTGGGCAGCAGCCTGGTCGATCCGAAAGATCGAGGCACTGCGATTTTCTTCGGCGATGGAGCTGGCGCGGCCGTGATCTCAACGACAGGCAGCGGTCGAGTTCTTGCCAGCCGGTTGTTTTCTCGCGGCACGAGCGTCCCGCTCAACGTGCCGGTCGGTGGCACGATGACGATGGACGGCCGCGCGATTTGGGAGTTTGTCAACCGCGTCCTGCCCGAAACAATTCGTCTGCTGTGCGCCGCGGCGGGAGTCTTACCATCCGACATCTCGCTGCTGGTTCCGCATCAGGCCAACTCGAAGATGATCGCAGCGGCGACGGCCGACCTCGGCATCCCGCTCGATCGAATCGTGTTGAATCTGCACCGCTACGGAAACACGCTGGCGGCCAGCATTCCAATCGCCCTGCACGAAGCCTTGCGAAGCGGCCGCGCGAAGCCGGGCGAACTCGTCCTGCTGACCGGCTTCGGAGCGGGCTTGGCCTGGGGCGGTTCGTTGCTGCAGCTTTAGAGGCTTGCAACAAGTGTTGTGAGCGGCCCCGTCCGAATCACGCCGATCCCCGCGAACGATCAAGCTAACCAGTCTCGCCAAGCCCGGCGCAAGAAGCGTGGCCAATACGAGAGACTTCATTTACCGGGCTCGGCGGCGTCTGGCTGAGCGCCTTGTTCGGCGGCTTTCTTCGCAAGGATGCGCGCCCACTTTTGGGAACTCGAACCGAGGACTGCAGCGATCCTCGCAAAAAAGCCTAATAAATCGGCTTCCGTGAGCTCCTTGGTAGCCGCAACGAATTCCATCTCCCGCTGGATGTCGATGAGGGCATAGTAAACCTCCCGCTCGTGTTGCCACAGATCCCGCGCTCGCCGCATTTCCGCCCACGAAGTTAAGGCGGCAGTGATTGCGGTCATGCAAAGAACACCGAATTGGACAGCCTTGCCGCTCCGTTCGGGGAGAATTAAGCCGACACCCGCGACAATGGTTGTGAATGCCGTCAGGGCTATCACCGTAGTCTGGCAGCGTCAGTGGAGCGACTTATGCTTCTTCGACTCATCGTCGAAGCGGGCGATGTCCTTTCTCAGTGACTCTCTTAACGTCTCAAATGCACTCACGAGTTTCTCCACGCCGACGAACAGTTAAGTAACGCACACGCGGTGTTTGTCGGACGATTTGCCTCGCACGGGTCGGTTCAGGTCGGACGTAAGCTAGCATGCCGGC
>JAQBZS010000176.1 GCA_027622115.1 Planctomycetota bacterium
CCCTGATTCCCGCCGCCCTGGTTACCACCACCGAAATTCCCGCCGCCCTGGTTTCCACCCCCGAAATTGCCGAATTGGGCATTCGACGTGGTCGTGATGAGCAGAACGGCAATCGACACCATTCCCAAGGTTTTCAGTTTCAACATTGCGGATCCTCGTAACGCGTGTTCGCTGAGTAAATCGCTGACGAGCAGTTTTGCGGCTGCTCTGCCTTGTCGAATAAACGCCAGCATCCTAACGAACTCAACACCGGAATTGATCCCCGTTGCAAATCTTGGGCGTCAAACTCTCGATTCCACGTCCGAAATGGCAAGACCGCTGGGGACGAAAGCCGTAAGACTTGTCGTGGAACAACGGTTCGAACAGAGGCTCCAAAAGTCGACGCAGCACTTCCTGTGCAACGCGATCCCGAACGGCGGGGATGCCCAGCGGGCGAGTCTTCCCACCACCTTTCTCGATGTGGGTGCGGCGAGCCGGAGCGGGCTTCTGTTTCCCTGAACGATAAGCGTGTCAGAGTCGCCAGGCCGTTTTGAGGCCGTTGCGAGTCGCTGCGGCTTTCGGGGCTGCTGCCTTTTGTCAGAGTCGCCAGGCCGTTTTGAGGCGCGGCGGTGCGGTTCCCGTTTTCCGGCGACCCCGGAAAGTGACAAACTCGAACTTGCGGGCAGTTTTCGCAGCCGGGTTCCGGCTTCACAAGTGACGTTGACACGTTGCGGAAATGCATCGACATTCCGCCGCCAACGTCTCCTTTTTGCCACGAAAACCGTCGCGTAGGCGGGTTTCCGAGACGGTATGCGATTCGCTTATTGGGTACGCGTTACTCGACTCATGAGGAGCAGAGATGTCGTCAGTCAACAATCAACTCGGCCAAGATCAGTTCCTGCAACTGTTGGTCACACAACTTCGCAGCCAGGATCCGCTTGATCCCATCAAGGATCAGGAATTCATTGCGCAACTCGCACAGCTTTCCACCGTGGATCAGATCGAGCAGTTGAATGCCAGCTTTGGTGATCTGCTTACGCTGACTCAGCTGACTCAGGGAACAAATCTGATTGGGCGGACCGTGTCGTATCAGCAGAATGGCGCGACACAAGAGGGGACAGTTGCGGGATTCAATCTCGTGAACGGCAGAGTCAACTTGCTTGCCGACGGCAATTCGGTTCTGTTGGACGACATCATTTCCGTCACGTAATGGAGCTTTCACATCTTCGAGATTTGATGGTCTCTCAGGTCACAACGTCGCTCGAAGACGCGTAGAGGAACGGAGTCGAATTCGGCCGGTGATTGTCATCCGGTCATGAATCCAACCTTAGATCTTGGGACTCAACATGATTCGATCTCTGTTCACATCTGCTTCCGGCCTGCGCGGCCATCAAACGCAATTGGACGTCGTTGGCAATAACTTGGCCAACGTAAATACTCACGGCTTCAAGAGCCAGCGGCTGAGATTCTCCACGATCTTCTCCGAGACACTCAAAGCGGCCAGCGGGCCTCAAGACACGCTCGGCGGCCGCAACCCGTCACAGGTTGGTCACGGGGTGAAAGTCGCTGCGATCGACACGATGCTGCAACAGGGAACCTTGGAGCAATCCGACAACGCCCTGGATGTGGCGATTCAAAACGCGGGCTACTTTGTCTTGGACAACGGTCGGGAAACGGTCTTCACACGAGCCGGTGCGTTCTCGGTCGATGCCGGCAACATCCTGGTGGACTCGGCCACCGGTGCCCGAGTTCAACGTGTCGGCGACGTGGGCGCCCTGCCCACGGACACCGCACCGATCTTCCAGACGGAGGGTCAGAACATCGTGATTCCGTTCGGCGAAACGATCGCCGGCCGGGAAACGACGAATGTGGTGTTCCAAGGCAACCTCGATTCATCCGGCGCCGGACCTTTGGCGGAAGTGCTTACGACCGGGCAGCCGTTCACAGTGGGTGGCGTGTCCGCATCGACAGCCAATCAGCTCAATCAGCTCGATCAAACAACCTCGCCTTACGCGGCCGGCGATCAAGTCTTGATTAAGGGAACCACGGCAACCGGTACTCTAGTTGATGCCGTTTTTACATTGACGACGGGAGCCGAAACGGTTGCCGATCTGTTGGCAGTCATTAACGCGGCATTCGGTGGTGGCGATCCGACGCTCGCCGTTCCAATTCCGCCGTCCGCCAATGGTGCGACGGCGACTATGGACGGCAACGGCAATATCGTTTTGACCGCCGCTCGACAGGGCGAGTCGCAGCTGACCATCAACCTTACATCCAATCCCGCGAATCCCGGTGGCGGATCGACGAACTTCAACAGTTTCACTCAAACAACGGATGGCCGGGAAGGTGAGACGGCCTCCACCGCGATCACGGTTTACGACACCCAAGGTGCGGCTCATACCATGAGTTTTACGTTCCAAAAGGTCGCGGCGAACGAATGGGACTTGATCTCGGCGATCGACGACACTGGAACCTTTGTCACGTTCGACAACGGAGTGGATGGCATTACCTTCAACGAGAACGGTTCGTTCCGGGGAATCACCGGTGCGAGTGGTCAGGAGGTGCTGTCGACCTCGCTTCCACTGTCCGTTACGGCAACCGGAACCAGTACGGTCGCCGCCACCACGGCGACGACACTGAACTCGCTCGATCAAACCGGGACCGCTTATACCACCGGCGACATCCGGATTCGCGGAACGTTGATTAACGGAACGACAGTCGACACGACCTTCCTTGCGGAAACCGGTGGCAATGTCACGGCCGCAACGACGGTGAATGACTTGCTTGGTGCGGTCAACTCGGCATTCAACTCAGGGACGACCAACGGAGCCACTGCAACCCTGGTCAACGGCAATCTTGTGTTGTCCGCCAACACGGCCGGTCCGGCGGAACTCAGCTTGACGCTCACGTCGGTTCCTGGTGACGGGAACACCGTCTTCGAAGCATTCACAACCACATCGCAGGGTGCTGATGGTGATTCGAACGTTACGTTCGAGATTAACAATCTCGCATCGTTCGGAACCCCGCAAACGTCCGTGCTGACGATCGGCATGGCGAACGCATTCGACGGGCTGACGCAGTTTGGCGGCTTCGAATCCGTCGCGGCGGTCGAGCAAAATGGCTTCGCACCCGGCACGCTGGTGGACGTGGCTGTCGATGGTGACGGCGTCATCCGCGGTATCTTCGACAACGGACGAACGGAAGCTCTCGCCCAGATGGCGATTTCCACGTTCCGTAACGCTGCCGGTCTGACGCGGTTGCCGAACAACACCTATCGCGAGAACCCGAACAGCGGAGTCGCTCGCATCGGCACGGCTCAAGTTGGCGGAGCGGGTACGATCGTCGGAAACACTCTGGAAACGTCGAACGTCGACATCGGAGTCGAATTCACCCGCTTGATCACGGCACAACGCGGTTTCCAGGTCAACGCTCGAGCCTTCGTCACATCCGATGAAGTGCTGGAAGAAACCGCCAACCTGAAACGGTAGTATCCCGCTTGAACCGTGACTTGTTCGCTCGCCGAACAACGCAATTCGGCGTGGCGTGACAAAGCCCGACTTTCTGAGTCGGGCTTTTACTTTGGACACGAGACTCAATGATGCACTTCAAATACGCGCCGTTGTTCGTGTGGATTTCGTTGGCCGCTCAACTGCACGCCCAACAACCCGCGAACGCTGTTTCGCTGGACGTCGCTCGGCTGTCCATCATTCCCAAGCGGGAAATGGGGACGCTTGAGTTCTTGGCCAAACAGCCCGAGTACGACGGCCGCGGCGTTGTCGTCGCCATTTTCGACACCGGCGTTGATCCCGGAGCGGATGGCTTGCGAAAGACCAGCAACGGTCTCGTCAAAGTGATCGACATGATCGACGGCACCGGGAGCGGAGACGTCGACTGCAAGACAGTGCAATCCGCCAAGGACGGCTTGTTGATGGGATTCGCCGATCGCAAGTTGCGAATCAATCCCGCGTGGATCAATCCCAGCGGCCGGTATCACGTCGGCTGGAAACGCGGATACGACTTCTTTCCCGAAGAACTGGTGACTCGCCTGAAACGCGAACGGCGAAAGGTGTTCGACGAACAACAGGCCAAGGTCGAAGCGGATCTGCGACGTGCCATCGCCAACATGGGTGAACCGACCGCCAAGAAAATCAAGGCGTCGGAATTGCAGGCTCGGCTGGCTCAGCTTCAGGCCGCGTCGAAGTCGTATGACGATCCCGGCCCCGTGCTGGACTGCGTCGTGTTTCATGACGGCAAGACGTGGCGCGCCGCCGTCGATACCAATGAAGACGGCGCGTTCGCCGATGAATCCGTGTTGACGAACTATCGAGCGGAACAGCAATTCGGCACGTTTCGCGATTCGCTGTTGAATTTCGCAGTCAACGTCTACGACAACGGCAACACGCTGTCGATTGTCGTGGATTCCGGTCCGCACGGGACACATGTCGCCGGCATCGTGGCGGGATCGTTCCCCGACCAGCCCGAACGAAATGGGATTGCACCAGGAGCCCGGATCGTATCGGTCAAAATCGGCGATCCTCGACTGGGCGGCATGGAAACCGGTCAGGCGATTGTTCGCGGGTTGAAGGCCGTGATTCGCAACCGCTGCGACCTTGTCAACATGAGTTTCGGCGAACCGTCCGCGACTCCCGATCATGGACGCCTGACCGAATTGATCTCACAGATCGTCGACGACCACGGAGTGATCTTCGTGGCCAGCGCCGGAAACGAAGGCCCCGCGCTCAGCACCGTGGGCTGTCCCGGCGGCACGACATCGGCCGTGCTTGGAGTCGGCGCGTATGTGTCTCCGGAAATGATGCGGGTCGAGTACTCGATGCGAAATCCGCCGCCGGGCCTGCCGTACTCCTGGTCGTCGCGAGGTCCAACCACCGACGGCGATTGGGGCGTGGACATCTTCGCACCGGGCGGCGCGATCTCGCCGATTCCCAGATGGATGCTGGCAAAGTCGATTCGCATGAACGGGACGTCGATGTCTTCGCCGTCCGCGTGCGGTGCATTGGCCGTGTTGTTGTCGGGACTCAAGGAACAACAGATTCGGTTTACGCCTTACAGTGTTCGAAGAGCCATTCAAAATGCCGCTCGACCAGTGCCCGCCGCGGAACCGCATGCCCAGGGACCGGGCTTGCTGCACATTCCAGCAGCGTTCGAGCAACTGGTTGCTCAGAAGGACGACGCTCAAATATTGGTCCGCTTGTCATGCCGCACCGCCGGTGGTGAACGAGGCATCTATCTCCGCGAAGCTCATCAAACCGGGCGGCGCGTCAATGTGGGACTTGTGATTCGCACGCATTTCCCCAAAGACACGCCACCGCAATCCAAGACCGACTTTCACACGTCGGTCGAATTGGAATCGACTGCCGAGTGGGCGACGTGCGGCGAGTTTGTCGATGTGACTCACCTTGAACGGGGAAACTTGATCTCGGTGGACGTGGACCCGAGGTCGTTATCGCCAGGCGCGCATTTCGCGGAGATTCGAGGTTACGCTGCCGGCAAGCGCAATCACGGGCCGCTGTTTCGTTTACCGATCACGATCATCCGCCCGTCGATTCCAGGAGAATCCCAATCCACCTTTGTCGATGGCCGGCTTGAACGGCAGTTCTTCCCGGTGCCGGCCGGTGCACGATGGGCTCGCATTTCGCTCAAATGCCTTTCCGCACCGACCACCCAACGATTCTTACTTCACGCCGTGCAGTTGCTGCCGGGCGAAACCTACGAGAAGGCGAGCGTCCGGAAATTCTTGAGCCTGAGTGCGGGGCAGTCGCACGCTGAACGCATCAAAGTCACCGGTGGGCGGACGCTCGAAGTGTGTACGGCACAGTACTGGTCGAGTCGCGGCACAGCGGAGGCCGAGCTGTCGGTGCGGTTCGGTGGCGTGTCCACGTCTGCGGATGAGATTCGCTTGACTCCCTCCGAGCCGGCACAACGCGTCGAACTGACGGCGGCGCTGCGTCGAGAAACGCTGGAGCCCAAGGGAAAACTCACATACTTTAGTCGCCATCTCAAACCGTCATCGTCCGAGGTTTCGCCGCTCAACACGGCACGCGATGCCTTGCCCGACGGTTCGACAATCTACCGGCAAGTCTTGACCTACGAATTCGAGCAGACAGCACCCGGCAACGTCACGCTCCGCTTCCCGTGGATCGACGACCTGCTGTACGACTCGGCCTACTCCTATCAATTCGCCGAACTGCTCGACGCCGGGAAACGTCGAATTGCCACGGTCGACATGTTTCCCGCATCGATCCGTCTGGGCAAAGGCCGCTACAAATACGTGATGACGTTGCATCACGGCTCCGTCGCGAGTCTCGAAAAACTCAAGCACGCGCCGCTTACGATCGATCGCTCGTTGAGTCCCAGCTTGGCGGTGACGTTCGCGGCAACGCGAGTGGATCTGCTGACGGGCAAATCGTTCCCCAAGACCGCGTTGGACGCCAAACAGATGACTGCCGTGTGGGCAGGTCTGCCGTCGAGCGCGACCTTGCCCGCGAATCTCCAATCGGGCGACGTTTTGTGGGGTACCGCAACTTTCGGCACTGCGGCGGCAGCCAATCCGTCCGATCGACCCGGCGGCTATCGAGTTAGTTACGTGGTGGACCTCGCTCCAAGCGAGATCGCTGCGAAACCTGCGTCGTCATCGCGGGGTGCCAAGCTCGAAGATGACTTACTCGAAGCGAAACTCACCCGGCTCAAGAGTTTGAACGCCGAACCCACGAATACAGAGTTCAACAAGCTGGCCGACGCGCTCTTGAAGGAGAAACCAAAGCACCTGCCGGTCTTGGTCGAACGCCTCAAACGGCTGGACGACGACAAACACCGCAAGCAGCGCTTGGAGCAAGTCGTCGCTGCTGCGGATGCCGTGATCGCTCAAATCGACGCGGCGCAGCTGGTACGTCACTTCGGTCAGCGAGCCGTCGATGCGAAGTCCCGCGGACTCGACGGCAAACTCAAAAAGCAACGCGACTTTTTGGTGGACTCGCTGTATCGCAAAGGCCGAGCATTGGGGTACATGGAGTTACCAGACGTGATCGCGAAGAAGCCGATCAAGGATGCCAAGGCCCACGCGGCGGCATTCGAAGCCAACTTCACCGAGTTGTCTCGCTGGGTCGATACGACCGACGAAAAGTACGGGCTCTTGCACATCCGACGAGACCGACGACTCGAACATTACGGAAGCGCCTTGAAGCTGCTCAACAAGTACATCGCCGGTTCGGCACCGAACTTCTGGTACTACAAAAAACGCCGAGACCTCTACGAAAAACTCGGCTGGTCGCACCTGCACACTCATGAAGCGAAGTGGTTGAAATTGCGCTTTCAACAACCGGATGAAAAGGCGGCGGAATGATGACTCGTTGGTGCGGGTTCACCGTTTGGTTGCGATCAATTCCAGCAAAGTCTTCTGCGGCGTTGCGAACTTCTCAATTCCCTCCCGCATGAGCACTTCGCGCATCTTGGCGACGTCCAGCTTCTCGTCGATGAGTTGTGTCGCCTGTTCGCTGGGTGGTACTGCCAACTGCCGAGTGAACGATTCGCTGCTGGCGGCAACGGCCGCGTTGGTGGCCGGTGGGTTGGTCTGAATATCGCTACCCGCGAGTGCCGCGATGTACTTCCACGGCGCGTCCGTGGCAGCCTTTGTGCCGGTGCTGGCGAAGATCATTTCTTGTTCGAGCTTCAGTCCCTTGTTCGACCAAAAGTCTTTGTTTTCCCGCCAAATCCTCTTCGCATTGATGATGCCGACCTGCCCCTGCAACTCTTCGGGGAGGTCGACATGTTGGGCTGTGTAAACATCGACTCGCGACACGAAAATGCTATAAACGCTCTTGAAAGTCTCGAGTGATCGTCGGCGTTGTGCGCCACGCCAAACCGCGTCCCGAGCCGCCACGTATTGGTCCGCCGTAAACACCAATGTGACGTTGAGCTGCACATCGTTCGCCGCCAGCTCTTCCAACGCCCCCAACCCCGCATGAGTTGCCGGGATCTTGATCATCCGATTGCGATGTCCTTCCGCCCACTTCCTTCCGAGTTCAATGTATCGCTCCGTGCGTTGGCTCAAAGGAAGATCGGATGCGGGGTCTTCCAATAATGGATCGATCTCGAAGCTCACATAGCCGTCGTTCCCATCCGTCTGCTGCCAGATTTGCACGAATTCGGCCTGAGCATTCCGCACCAATTCGTCCGTCATGGCCCATGCGATCTCGTCGTCCGACAACCCCTCATCAATCCGCCGACGGATCGAGTCATCGAATCGCCCGGACTTGAGCAGATCCGAGACGATGATCGGGTTGGATGTGGCGCCCGTGGCTCCGAGGGCCTTGTTGTCGGCAATGAGATTCGGATCGATGGAATCAAGCCAGAGTTTTGTGCCGGTTGAAAGAAGGGATTGAATCGCGTTCGACATCCTTGCGTCCGTTCGATGAAAGTTTTCCGTAATGGCAGAACGCGTTGAATAATAAGCGACCGTTGCCAACGGCCACTACTCATCAATGTCAGCTCGTGGGTGCGTTGGAAGAGAAAAAGCGGGCGGTCATTCAAAGGTGGTGTGGCGGTCCGAGCAATCGAGACTCCACTGCATCCACCGCCACCACAAGACTCGCCCAAGATTAAGGAAAGTCGCAACAGAAATCGGAATCGCCGGGATAGCGATTTCCAAGGTACGGTCACAATAAAGTGACAAACCATTGACAACGCACTCTGTCGGCACCTCACTTACGCGGATCATTCTTGGTCGATTCTTTGAATGGTCCGCGTTATGCCGATGAGAGTCTGCGAAATGTCTGGGGGTGCAATCTCTGTGACTTCTGAATAACCGTGTGGAATTCGTCTTTACTCGATCGGCAGTTTCTGCGCGTCATACGTGCATGGCAAGGACGCTCACGATCGCTGAATTCGTCCAGCTCAAACTCCAGTCCGATCAAAAACATCAACAGCACCAGCCCGAGTTCGCTCAGGACACGAAACACGATGGCCGTTTCGGTGCGGACCACGCCAACGACCAACTCATGGGGTGACCTCCAACTCGTCGCTGTCCGCTGACAAGCCCAGAGGGCGAATCGTCACAACTTCGGCTACAGGTCGAACCTCTTCGACGGCTACCGGCGATCCCAACGACTCGGATCGATCCCCGCGGCCTCACTTTTCATGTTCAGCGGCTTATTGCCGCCCGCGAAATCCCACTCGCGATGATTGCGACTCGTCATCAACGCGCGTACGTCGGCGGGGAGGCCTTCGAGTTCCGTGTCGTCCCATTCCTCCACCGCTGAAATTGGGCCGCCCCAAGCGGGGCGATACGCGATGGCCAGCATTTCGCGCGGGCGGTCGCCCACGTTCGGGCGATTGCCGTGAAAGACTCGATGATTGATCAACACGGCGGAACCGGCTCGGCATGTGACCGCAACTTCTTCGGGATGCGATGCGTAACGGTGATACGGATTTGCGTCGGCGTGCAGCGACAGATGCGATCGTGGCACGACTCGAAACGGCGAGACTTCCGGCGTCAGGTCATCCAAGTAGTACAGCACGCGGACGATGCACGGACAACTGCCCTCGAATCCGAAGATCTCGGAACCGTACGGCTGGCCGTCGGCGTGCAGGCTAATTCCGGGGTGACCGGGTTCACTGCGGGCGTACGCGTAGTGCATCATGACGATCGCATCGCCGAAGAGTTCTCGGAGGAATGCGATCGTCGGTTGATGGGCGATGAGCTTCGTGATTCGCCCTCCGGCAAATTGGATCTTCGCACGACCACGCTGACGCTCGCTGTAGTCCACCGGCGTGGTTTCGAGCTTCAGTTGTCGGACATGATCCGCATCGAGCAAGTCGGGCAGGACCAGATAGCCTTCGACCTCGATCTGACGCATCCGATCACCCAGCGAAAGTGCGGACCAGTCACGTTGATCGAGTCGTGGATTGTCCATGCGTCGGTTCCTTGCTCGGTTGTTTGTGCTGCAAAAGAGTTTCATCGGGTTTCCAAGCTCTTGCTTCCTCAAGGTCGACGAAAACCTGTCGTGCGTGTCCACTAATTGCGAGTTTGTCACATTTGGGGGATGGGGG
>JAQBZS010000177.1 GCA_027622115.1 Planctomycetota bacterium
CTGAGCCAGATGGAGGTGGCACGTGAAGAATAGGACTTGCTGTCCTTGTTTCGCGACTTCCATCAGCGTCTCCACTGCGGCTTCCGTGCGGGCTTGGTCGAAATTGACGAAGACGTCGTCCAAGACCAGCGGAAGTTGCAACCCGTCTTTCGCGAAGCGTTGCACCAGGGCAAACCGGATCGCCAAGAACAATTGTTCGCGAGTTCCTTGGCTCAGTTGATCCACGGAGAATGTGCGGTTGTCGCTGTCCGTGACAAACAGACGCTGCTCGGTCAGTGGAGTCCAGACGGAGCAGTATCGCCCTTGCGTCAATCGGCCGAGGTAGTCCGATGCCGCCGCCAACGTGGGTGGCTGATTGGCCCGTTCAAACCGATCCCGAATTAGATCAATCGTTTGTCCGGCGAGTTTCACGCCAAACCATTTTGTGGTGGCGTTGCGAATCGAAGACGTCAACTGTTCGTGCTCGAACTGAAGCTCCGTTTGCCGCTTCGACGACTCCAGTTCCGACTGCTGCTGTTTCAAGCTGCCCAACTGTTCGTAGCTGCGTTCCACATCGCGTTTGAGTTCGTCCAATTCTTGTTGCAACGTGGCAATGCAAGTCGCGGTCACTTCGGGATCAAACTGGTGCAGATCCTCTTCCACGATCGCCAGTTCCGGTTCCGCCGCGGCGAATGTGGCCAACTCTTCCTGGGCCAAACGCAGCAACTCTTCCAACTCGCGACGTTTGTTGTCCCATTCGACTCGCTGATCGAATTCCTCGCGAGATCCGGCCCCGACTCGCGACAGCAGCGCCTGGCGTTGCTGCTTGAGTTCGTCGATTTGCTTGGAATAGCCGGCGGCTTCTTGACGGCGGTCTCGGGCTTCGCGTTTGAGTTGACGTCGCGCGGAACGTGTGGCCTTGAGTTCCTGAAGTGCATGCTCCCACACCGGCAGCACGGTTTGCGGATCGGAGTAGTTGCGTTTGTCTTTGTAGAGCGTGCGGGCGAGTTGTTCGATGCGACGACTCATCGTTTGCCAACCGGACCGCTCGTGATCGAGTTCGCGCTGCTGGTGTTCGAGTTCCGTGGCCGCTTGGTTGACGTGCGAGATGCGTTCCCACAGCGACAGCGGTTCGGCGATCTTTTCGGATTCGGTCAGTCCAAGTTCTCGCTGAACCTCACACCACTGGTTCTTCGCGGCTCGATAATCGTTCTGTACGGTGGGGCGTCGATTGCCGCGCAAATCCGACAGCCGCCGCTTGCGACGCCGGATTCCGTCGCGGCGATGCAGCAGAGTTTCCAATTCGACCAGTCGCTCGGCGACGCCTTCAAACTGCGACTCGCATGACGCGATGTACGACGACTCGGCAGAGTTATCAGCAACGTCCAGCGGCAGCAGTCCAACCGATTCCTGACCGACGACCGTCGAGAAACTTTCGGTAACTTCCACTTCCCACGCCTGGATTTGTCGAGCGAGGCGATCGGCTTCTCCGGTATCGAATTGCTCGAAATGCGCTCGCAACGCGCGGCCAAGCCCAAACCACGTGGCTCCCAACATGCCGAACACGAGTCCCGCGAGAATGCTGACCGTGACGCCGGCGATGGCACCGGAAACGGCGAGCAGCGTGCCGACGATGCCGAATCCGGCGAGCACTCGATCCAGCCAGGCCGGCCATTCATTGCGTTCTTTACCGTTCGCGAGTCTCGCTTGTGCCTCTTCGATCTGCTGCTTGAGCGTCGCCGCGCGTGCGGTGCGTTCGGCGTTTTGACCCAGCAGCTCAAACGACGACTGCGTTTCCACGATGGCGTCTTCGATCTCATCCGGCGATTCGATTCCCAGATCAACGAGTTGCTCATTGAGTTCGTCTTCGTGGCGACGTACGGAGGACTCCATGCGTTTGATCTTGCGCCGCAACCGAGACCGACGAGCGATCGCGTTCTGGTACGTGTTCGAAGCACGCACCAAATGCAAACGCGCAGACGGGCTAGTGTCCACGCCACGGATCGATTCGACCGTCCAATCCGGTCCCAATTCTTGGCATGCGGCCTGAAGGGCGGCATCCAATCGGTCACGTTCCAGCTCAAGGCGTTCGATCTTGTCCGACGTTTCCGTCAGCCATTCACGCTGGTCGATAAAGAACCGCATCGTACGCCCGTGACGCTGGATATTGGCATTGATGGTCTTGCGTTTGAGCTGCTTGCGAGTCTCGATTCGTTCGGCGATGACCGAATCGCGGCAGCGCGTGGCGGACTTGATTTCCGCTTCGAGTTCATCCAATTGCTGCACACAGTCCGCCTCGAAGCCCACGACCGCGGGAATCCGGTCTCGTTCCGCTTCGAGTTCCGTGACCGTCTTCCAAGGCTCGTAGACTGCCGCCATGAACTGGTGGCCTCGGACTTCCGAGTGGATTCCGGACTGGCGTCGCTTGAGATCCGAGATTGCGGACTCGAGCTTTTCGCGCCGAGTCGTCAGTTCCTCGTGCCGTTTCCGCAGATCGCCGAGTGACTCCATTTGCGTGGTGATGTGATTGCGTCGCTCGAACAAAGCAGCCAAGTCTCCGGTCTCGGCGACGGGATCAAAGACGCTGCCGGACTCTTGGATCGCGGAATCGGACGCGTCGAGCAACCGCCGCGCTTCCGGGCCGAGCGACAGGTTGTAGATGTGCTCGGCGATTTGATCGTCTTCCAAGGTCGCCAGCCGTTGCAATTCGTGCAGTCCAAACGCAAAGACATTGTCAAAGACTTCGCGACTGGTGCCGCTCATGAGATAGGCACCGAGTTCTTCCTGGTCGAACGCCACCGTGCCTCGGCCGGATTGCACGCGCGGCAGCGTGGCACCGATGGTTCGAGCGATCTCCCATTGTTCGCCATCCTGCGAGACGGTGAGCCGACCACCTTCATCAACGGACGACGAAACGAACTGTCGAGATCGATTGCCGCGGGCGAGTCGAGGCGCGTCATATCCGAACAGGACACCGCGAATGAGTCGCAGCAACGTGGACTTGCCGGCTTCATTGGGGCCGTACAAGACGTTCATCCCATCGGCTTGCAAGGCAAGCGACAAGTTTTCCCACACTCCGAATTGATCAATGTCGATGGAGTGAATTCTCATTCCGACGTCCTTTGTTTGGCAGACAGGCCGTTGTTTCGACTGACGACACGAACCCTGTTAGCCCGCGAATTTAGTGAGCCAGCGGTTGCCGACTCGGTGTGCGTGAGAAATCACATCGTCCACGTTCAAGTCCGCGATAATGGACCGCAGTTGGACCATGGTGCCGCTGTTCCGCGCGTCTTGCTGCAAACACGCTTCCATCCACTGCCGACAAACCGCGGCCTGTTCACTCAGCCGGTCGAGGTACTCGACTTGCAATCCGGCTTCCGTGTCAGGTGTACCATCGGGATTGGAACCGTCAGCGACTGTTCCAAGCTCGCGAATGACGGCGTGATCGGGGCGAGTTGGCGGTACGCACTCCAGCGACTGCAACATCGGCAGACCGACCAACACATCAATTTCGTTCTCCGACAACAGACCACCGCGAAACGTCGGATCGTCCAGGGCTTGCCACAACGGTCCGTCTCCGGCCACTTGCCAATTCACCAGCCAGGCTTGTTCACAATCGCCGGTCGACAGCCGATCGATCGCCTGCTGCATTTGCTCGACAACGTGCTCGCGAGTCGCATCCGCAGCAATGGTCAATGAAATTGATTCACGTCGGACCGGGGCCACCGTGAGCATCGAGCAGTCGATTTCACCGTCCACGCTCACGTCGATCAGCGACGCACCGCACGACCCGGTTTGGGTTGAGTGCAGTCCCTGCAAAGCACCCGGCGAGTGAGCCAGACTTCGCGCGGCTGCGGACGGATCGTTGAATTCCGTGTGCGTCAGATCGATCGATTCGCGATGCTCGGCACCGATGGCGAGGTAATCGAAGCCAGCGGTTCGCCACTTTGAGCGGAACCGGTTCGCATCCTTCGTAGGCTGGTACTGGTGCAGTGATTCAGCCGGCAGTAGTCCGATCGAAAACGGACGGCGAGCCGCCGGTGAATCCGCGATGTGGGCCGTCTCCACGGACGTCACCGTGGCGATGACGTGTCCATCCCGCATCACGGCCACGGGTTCGCTCGATTCCGCGCTGAAGATCGTGACGTTGTCCGGCAAGTTGGGAATCGCTCGCCAACTCTGAGCCGGATCCCGCGCGCCAGCAAGGACAAACACGCCGATATCGTGTTCGTGCAACCGATGAAAGGCACCGGTCAGTCCGAGTCGAGCTTTCAGACTGCGACTGCTTTCGCAAAAGCTGTTTTCGGTCAGTAGCAGGAAATCGACTTGACGTTGAATGCACTCGTCCACGACGCGTTGGAAAGCGGTGGCTGTGGCGGAGAGTACGACTTCTCGCAATTCGTTGTTCAACTCACCGACGTCTCTCAACGGTTCATCCAAGTTGACTTGAGCCGCGTGGACAAACCGCAGTGGTTGAAATGGCATTTGGCAGACTCCTTCCGCCAACAGTGTTTCCAGCCGGATGGCTGACTGACTGGCATACCGGGGGTGCGAGCTGATCGAATTGGATGCCGGCTCGCCCGAAGCTCTCAATCCTTGAGAGGCGGCGGAGTGTATTTCTCGCTCCAATGTGCGGAAAGACCGGATTGGGCACCAAGATCGTCAAAATCGGCACGACCGTTACAGATTGTCTGAAGTCCGCAGTCATGCCTCGACGAAACTGGGTGCATCGTTTCGTGGTTTGCGTAACTGCCGCGTTGATGGAACCACGCGTTCTGCCGTCACGGATGGAAACTTAATGATGCGCCTACTTCTGCTTGGCATCGCAGTCGTCGCCGGAAATTGGTCAGTCGGTTTCGCGTTCGCCGATGACAATGTGGCACCGCCGCCGCCGATCGACATACTTCCGCTACCGGCGGCGGAATCTGCCGAACCGGTCGATCCACTGCTCCAAATGCAGCGAAAGTTTGACGAGCAATCTCGCGAACTCGACGCACTGCGAACGCGTGTCGGAATGTTGGAGGCCAACCCACCCGCATCTTCGCTCCGCACGGACACTCAGCCGTCACGCGATCCGATGTGGCAAGACCTGTCGAATCGCGACTTCCGCGGCAGGTGGAAAAACAGCCTGTGGTTTGAGACCGAGGACGGAGACTTCAAAGCCAACATCGGCGGTCGACTGGAACAGGATTGGCTGTGGGCAACCGCCGACAGCGCGCTGGAGAATCAGGTCGGCTCATTCGACGACGGCATCTTTTTTCGCCGGGCGCGCATCCACGGTGCCGGGACGATTTACGGTAAGTTTGATTTGTTTGCCGAGTTCGAAGCGGCACCCGTCGACAATCTGCTGTTTCAAGATGCCTGGATGCAGGTTCGCGACGTACCGGGCGTGGGAAATCTCCGTGTCGGCCACTTGTTGGTGCCGTTCGGTCTGGAGAACATGACCAGTGCCCGGTTCATCACGTTCATGGAACGCTCCGCGGTTCACGACGCGTTTCAGCAAGAATACGACCCCGGCATGATGGTGTGGGACAACGCAGCCGATGACAACATCTATTGGGCTGTCGCACTGCTGCGATTTGATCCCGACGAGTCTGGGCGATCTTTTGGTGACGGCGACTATTCAATGGTCGGTCGCCTGACATCGGTTCCGTGGTCCGAGGACGACGGCCGATATCTCATGCACGTGGGGGCGTCGGTGCGAGGGACCAATGCTCCGTTCAATGGAAACCTCGGCACCGACGCATTTCAGTTTCGTGCTCGACCGGAGATCCGGAATACGCCGCGACTGGTCGATACCGGAAGCGTCCCGTCCGATAGCGCACTTTTCGCTGTGGCCGAGTTCGCGATTGTTATGGACAACACTTCCGTGCAAGCCGAATACGTGACGACTCACCTGCGAAATGCGGCCAACCCGACGACGAGGGCTCCCGTGGGCGATCTGAATTTTTCCGGGTACTACGTCTACGCGAGCTGGTTCCTCACCGGCGAGCACCGCACGTATGTCAGAAATCGCGGCGGGTTTGGCCGAATTACACCGAAGGTCAATGTCTCGCCCAGTTCGGAAGTTCCCATGTTTTGTTCAGGGGCATACGAAATCGGAGTCCGCTTCGCACATGTGGACCTCAACGACGGCCCGGTGGTGGGCGGTGTCCTGAATACCGTGACGGTCGGCTTGAATTGGCACTTAAATACCAATGCCAAGATCATGTTGAACTACGTCCACGCGACGCGAGACAACACCGGAGCGGGCGATGGCGCTTCCGACCTGTTGGGAATGCGGTATCACGTCGAGTACTAATACAACGATTCCGTCAACAACATCTCAATGCACGGAAACAAACTCGCTTGAGTTGAGATACACCCAAAAGACATCTCGAAGTCGCTCGATCTGTTCTTCTTGATTGCGGGCTCGCGGCGTTCGTAGAAATCTGCCGAACACAGCTTCTTCCTGCGGAGTGGGTTTGCGAGACAGTGCGGCCAAACATAGCAACTCCAGCTTGCGTGAATCCTTGGCACGCGTTCCACCAACTGCGTCCAAGAGACTGCCCGCGTTGCCGGCGAGCGCTCGATTGGTCAAGTCTCCATTCATCAGCAATAACGCCTGCGTGATCGTGCCTTCGAACGCAGTGCTTTCATCGTTTTCATCGGTCTCGTGCGCGGTCACGAATTGCTGCAACCAATTCTCTCGAGACGCAGCCAGTTGGTCCCACAATTGTCGGTCGACTCCCGTAGCCACGAGCAGCGAGTTGTAGACTTGTTCCGGCGAAAGCGGCCTGACGTAGACTCGGCTGAATGCGGGAATGTAGCCGGCTTCAGGATTGTCGCTGCCGTTGTTGTCTCCGAAACGACTCGTCAATTGATAGCACTCAGTCTGCGTGATCCAGCGAATCAGTTGTTTGACGTCGTAATTGTGCTTCACAAACTCACCGGCCAATCGTTCCAGTACCTGCGGATGCGACGGCGGATTGTGCGGCCCCATGTCGTCCACCGGATTCGTGAAACCGCAGCCCATGAAGTGAGCCCAAAATCGATTCACGGTCGCGAGCGCGACTTGCATGTCTTTACCTTGCGTCATCAATTCTGCCAGCCGTTTGCGACGATGGGCCTGCGGGCTGGGGTCAATTCGCTGCCCGGCGAATGTCGGGTACGCCGCGCGAAGAACACCCTGCCGATTCTCGAAAAACACTGGACCACCGACGTTTCGCTTCACGATTTCCGCCGTTTGAGCAGTACGCGACCGCACGACTTCGGTTTGCTGGAAGCAACTATTCAACTCCCAAAACGAGGACTGCTTCCAATCGTTGAATGGGTGGTCGTGACATTGCGTGCAATGGATTTGCGTGCCGAGAAACACGCGAGACACGATCGCCGTCGCCGGAACGGCTTGGTTGTTGACGTGGGCGACCAAGAAGTTCGTGGCACCGTCTTCCCGCGTTTCACCTTCGGCCGCGACGAGATCGTAAACCACGTCCTTCCACGGCCGGTTGTAAGCGAACGCTTCGCGAAGAAACTTCTTAAGCGCGGGCCGGTCGTAGGTTCGAACAGTTTCAGTCGACCGACCGACTAACAGATTTGTCCAGACCGTCGATGAGTGCGAAATGTAATCGTTGTCATCCAACAATTGGTCCACGATCAACCGCCGCTTGCCCTCGGACGTATCCACTAGAAATCGCTCCACAACATCGATTGCCGGAATACGACCCACGAGTTGCAAGTGAATCCGACGAAGCCACTCGGCATCCGTCGCCGTCGTTGAGGGCGAAACTTCCGCGGATGTCCAACCGGCCCGAATATGCGCATTGATGTATTCGACGATCGGCAAATTCTCATCAATTGGTGAATCAACGATGGCGACCACGTGTGGTTTGGGACTTGGCTTTGCCTTCTCCGTTGGTCCAGCGGACTTAGCTTTTGATTTCAGAGTTACAGCAACCGCACTTGGAGCAGCAGCGTCCAACGTCTTGGTGATGCGTGCGTTTGCAGGGCCCTGGTCAACGGGTAATACGTCCGATTTCTCAAGGACGGATTTGTTTTGCGATTGTTTGTCGACGGCGACAACTTCGTCTGCGGCATCTCCACTCAGCGCGACTAGCAAAGAGACAACCGCCAAACACGCAGCTGAAACGATCGAAATCCACGCCATCCGTCTCGATCTCTTTCCGACGGATGGGTTCAGCTTTGAATCGGCGTGTTGACTTGTGACGTCTTCAGTCGCGACTCCACACTGCGCCGCATCCCAGTGCAGCGATCCGTGTAAGTCGATGTGTTGAAGATAGATTGTCAGCGCTTCCCGATCCCCGCGAATCAACTCTTCGAGACGCGCAAACCCGCTCGCCTCAAGTCGGCTTTCGCAAAGCTCGTCGAGCAATTGCAGCAGTTCTGCGTGGCGGTTGTGTGGAGTTCTCATAATTGACTCTGCTCAGCGACTTGACGATTGACGCATTCACCCAGCACTTGCCGGATGCGTGACAACGACTGATACACCGAGTTACACGGTCGGCCCAAGAACTCAGCAATACTCTTTCCAGACTCCCCAGGAGCATACCTCATCTGAATCAACTCACGGTCTCGTGAACGCAGTTTGTTCAGGCACTGTCCCAGCGCTTGCCGCCGCATTTCCAGTAAATCGGCGTTCTCCTCGGCCTCGTCCGCAACCCATTGCACGAAGTCATCGTTAAATCGCAGTTTTTCGTGGGACTTGCGTTCGCGGTATTTCAAAACCTCGAACCGCGAGATCTGGCAGGCCCAAGCAAAGAAGTTCGTCCCAAGTTTGAATTGATGGTACTTGCTCCAGATCACCAAATTTGTGTTTTGAAGCAACTCTTCCGCCTCGGTCGGGTTCGGGATCTGAGCCAGAATGAATAGGTAGATGCGACGCTGTGTGAGAGTAAATAACTGCACAAACTCATCGGACGGCGGCGCTTTCACCTCCGGTTCGGTTTCGTTTGAACGATCAGTTTCGCGATTTGACATGTGTTCGACTCGCCGTCACCTGATGCTGCCTCGCAGTTCGAACATTCGCGCGACATCGTTTGCGACGAGGCTGGGCACTGCCCACCAATCGGAAACACGCCACTCGATCATTCTCGCAACATTGTTTGTGACTCAGTAGCAATGAAAAACGCGAGGGGTTAGCAACCCCTCGCGTCTTGATCCATCGAACGCTGCTTGGTTGCGGCGTCTCGGTTAGCCGATCAATTCCTTGATCGCTTGACCGCCGTTGGCCACCTTCATGGGACGACCACGCTTCGACGTGTGGACCGTATCCAACGGAATGCCAAGGGCGTGGGAAGCGGTGGCCCAAATGTCGCCCGGCAAATAACTCTTGCCGACCACACTGGTGCCATCTTTGTCGGTTTGACCGATCGCTTGACCATTGCTGAGGCCGCCACCGCCGATAACGTTCGACCAACTGGCTGCCCAGTGATCGCGACCGACGTTTTGGTTGATTCGCGGCGTACGAGCGAATTCGCCCATCCACACGACAACCACATCATCAATCATGCCGCGTTGCGTCAGGTCCGTCACCAGACCCGAAATGCCTTTGTCCAAAACCGGAAGGCGCTGGTCGCGGAGTGTGTTGAAAACGTTGTTGTGCAAGTCCCAACCGCCGAGGCTGACTTCCACGAACGGCACGCCCTGCTCAACCAATCGTCGAGCCAACAACAGGCCTTGGCCGAACTGATTTTGCGTTTCACCGCAATACAATTCGGTCATTTCCGGCGGTTCTTCCGTGACCTTGAACGCCTTCATTTGCTCCGAGGTCATCAAGTTGACGGCCTTCTTGTAGACGTCCTTGTGAGCCACCGGCGATTCGCCACGCTTCGAATTGATGAAGTTGGTTTCCACAACTTCCAGCATTGCCAGTCGTTGGTTCAGACGATTCTGATCACCACCCATTGCGGCGTTTCGAATCTGACCGTTGCTGCTGACAACAAACGGAGCATTGGACATGCCGAGGAATCCCGGGCTACCACTGCCGCCGCCGACAGACACGAAGGACGGGATTTCCAGTTCCTTGCGTTGCTTCGACAACTCGTAGCTTACG
>JAQBZS010000178.1 GCA_027622115.1 Planctomycetota bacterium
TTGGCGCTCGCCGACCGGAACTTGCCATCGATCTCAAGGCACGGACGTCGCATGGTGGGCCGGACTTGGAACGGCAACGTCATCCGCTGACTCGATCGTTCGGCTCCGGGAATCTTCAATGGAGCGTCGATCGCAACACCGTTCGGAGTCGATCGCAAACCGTGGTCCGATCACCAAAAGGAGGGCAGTTGATCGCGAGCCAATTTCCACGGAGTCCCAATCGATTTGACCCCCAAGCCGCGACTCGTCAGGAAACGCACGCGGCACTGCGCTGGGATCGCGGCCGACGCGGGACGTTCGCTATTTCGCGACAACACCGGGCCAACACACTTTGGGGCGGCAGCGTGTTCGACGTCGTGGACGATCCGGACCACAAGCGAAAATGGCTGTGTACGGACTACGGACTGACGACGCTGGACGAAGCGGATCGCGTAACCGGTGTCTTCACGCAAGCCGACGGGCTGATCCACAATCGAGTGACGTCCGGCCTGCTGCACGCGGGCAAGCTGTACTTCGGTGCGGCGGCGGCTTCGACCGAAGGGGGGCTGATCGAATTCGACGCGAAGAAGAACGTGTGGACAACTCGCTTCGAAAGCGATGGATTGGCGACTCGCAAGATTGCGAAGCTTGAATCGCACGGCGACAGGTTGCGCGTCGTTTATGCGGGTGAATCGGGTGTTGGGAACAACCACCATTACCGACTTTGTCCGCCCGGCGAGTTCGCACCGAAAACGGGGCGAGTCACTTCGGGCGGAACTCCCAAGGGCTACGGCAGCAGCCAATGGCCGAAACACCTCGCAAATCTTGGCGATCCGGCACCCGTGCTGGGCGGCCATGTGCTCGCGACGCGAAGCATTGGAAACAAGTCCTACATCGCAACATCGAACGGTCTGTTGATTGTTGACGCCGACACGTCGTTGCCGGGATTGATCGCGAAGGTGGAAGCGGTCGAATTGCCGGTGACGCTGATTGTCGATCCGGCCGAGATTCAAATCGCCGCCGCGAAAGCCGCCACGATCTCGATTCGCACTCCGGAAGAACTGGCGAAGCTGTTGAAGTCACGCAACCCGTATCTGCGAACACGCGCCTACGCGATGACTTGGCAGCGTTCATTTCGAGTTTTTTCGGCCACGATCAACAAGGCGGACTTCATCCCGGTATTGGTACAAGCCGTCGGCGATCCACATGTGCGTGCGCGTTCGACGGGCTTGTTCGTGTTGTCGACGCTGGCGGATGCGTCCACGATTCCCGCGTGGAAGACGGCGCTGAAGGATCGAGATCACCGCATTCGGGCGCTCGCCGCGATGACGTTGGCTCGATTGGGCGGCCCGCCGGAGTTGTCGTATTTCGAAGAACTGCTCACCAACGAGGCCACGAGTACGCCTTTCGGTCTCGAGTCTTCCATCTCGACGGGGGCGAATCGCGAACACGTGTACGCAGCGTTGGCGAAAATCGCTACGCCGGAAGTTATGAGGTTGCTGATGCAGCATCCTCCCAGCAACCGCTCGGATTATGACATGACGGTGTTTCAACCCTTGGGCATCGTCCTTCGTCGGCATCCCGAAGAAATCGCCGGTCTATTGAAGGCCAATGCCCCGCAACACACCAGTCCCTCGGATCGAGACTACGTCCGCAAATTGTTAGCTGCCGCAGGTTCCGACATCTTGCCGCAATTGCATCACGCGTTGCGGGACAAGGATCGAGTCGTTCGCTCGAACGCGGCTCGCGGATGCGGGGCCATCGGCGAAACATCGTCGATTCCGCAGCTGATTCAGGCTTTGGATTTGGAAAGCGGGTTGTCTCAGGCGTCGATCGTTTGGGCGCTGGGCGAATTGAAGGCCGATGCCGCCATGCCGAAACTCGTCACGATGTACATCGACGCCAAGAATGACGAACGCCGGATGCAGGGCGGAGGGTTTCGCGCGTCGCAAGCGATGGCCGTCTATCAGGCGCAGTATGAATCGATCCAAGACCTGCAATCGCTGAGTCGAGATTGGGACAAGTTGCACCAAACCATCGGTCGCGAAACCATCAACCCGCGCGAGAACGAAGAGCTGCTGACACCGGGGATTATCCTGGAAGCAGTTCGCAAGATTGGTGTGCAAGCGGCACAGGACTTCTATCGACGATTGGCTGCCGAATCCGATTTGACGGCTCGCCTGGAAGCGTCGGAACAATTGGCTCACGCCGTGGACTCGGACGTAGCCAAGAACACGCCGATCCTGCGAAACCTGCTGGCGGATCAAAACGCGGACGTGCGAGTTCGATCGGCGGCTAGCTTGCTGATTCTTGGCGACACACAGGTGCGAAGTCTGGTGTTGGAGTGGCTCAAGTCGTCAAACGCCTTCGTACGACGCTCGATGTTGATGCAACTGATGCGCGTCATGGACGGCGGGAAACTGGAATTCGCACGCGATGCGATCCGGTCGTTCAATCTGACCGAGCAAGCCGTGGTACGCGGGAAAGAAGTCCAAACCCGTGATGCACTGCTCGAACGAATCGGCTCGCGACGCACGACTCGGCTCGACCGTGAATTCCCTCTCGGAATTCCATTCTTGATTGATGCGGAACAAGCGCGGGGCAGGTGTTGAAAACTCGCTCTTGACTGACGAATTCTTTGGCGCAGGTTTCGTGCAAGGGTGACTGGGATCGGGTGGTTCAAAGTTCCTGAGTCTACCGGATTCTATGTGCTCTCCACCGGCCCCGTGCGCCCCGTGCCGGTGGAAGCACGACTGACAAGCGACGGCTTGTTTGAGAAAAAGTGGGCGGGCTCTTTAGTAGCTTGTCAGTCGTGGCTTCCACCGACGCCGGGGTCGGTGGAGAGCACATAGAAAACGGTAAACTGGCAGTGATGATTTCGTGGTCGTCTTGAATTCGTGGGGAAACCCAAAGGCCCAATTTGATCGTTGGTTGTCGGCCACCCCGGATGGCAATGAGTCACTCGTCGCTCGATTGCAGCAAATCGTCGTCGTAGTCTTCTTCGAGTTCCCGCACTTTCGACGCCAGGGCTTCGTTGCTTTCAATGGCCTTGGAGACTTCCATTTCCCAATCCGTACTGACGACTCGCAGCGAATCCAGATCGAGCGGCAGCTTCAGGATCTTCGCCAGTCGACGAGTCACCGCTTCGATGCATAACGGGTTTGGTCCTTGCAGGTAGCCGGGGATCTCGGCCACCAACGACGTCATTTCGAAACCGCTCGATTCAGCTTGCGTCATCAGATAGCTGGTGAATGAACCTGGGCCTTCGTAACCCGTGCGGCGGACTCCGTATTGCTGCATTTCCACGAGCAAACTGGGCGTCGAGCAGGCGACGTACAATCGAGGCTCGCGCGTGTGCGGAACCGAACCGCTGAACGAGCCGACGAACAAGATGCGGTCGATGTCGAGGGCTCGACAGAACTGAAACACGCAGTCGCCAAAGCTGTGCCAAGCCATGTTCGGTTCTTTTCCGACGAACAGTGCGATGTTGGATCGTTCGCTGCAATAAAAGCGGCTGGTCGGCATTTCCACCGAAACCACTTGGCCTTCGTCGATCTTGATGTGCGGGCGAAAAAGAGCCGCGATCTCCATCGAACCTGGAAAGTTGTAAAGATAGAACGGTTCGGAATCGACTTCCGCGACCAGTTCAGCACCGAGCAGGTCGACGAGGCGATCCACGGTGCCGGTCGAAACGTCGCCGCCGTCCATCCAACCGCTGAAGGCCATGACCAGGGTGGCGTCCTGCAAGTCGGGGAAATCGCTCTTCACAATCAGATGTGGGTTCACTTCATTCATGGTCGCGATTGTAGGGAGCCGTCCGGCCACGCAAAACCATTGCGGGATTGCGTCACAAAAGTCGGCGGACTCGGGATCGAGTGGCTTGCTTGGGTGGGCCGGAACATGGGATTTTGTAGGTAGGACGGGCACTCTTGCCCGTCCGCCGGTGTGAAGACGGGCACTCTTGCCCGTCCGCACGGAGACGGGCAAGAGTGCCCGTCTTACAAGTCAACCCAGGGTGCGCTGCGCGACCCTGGGCTTTGTTGTTGAACTCCTTCGGAGTAATCGAAAGCTGTGCCGACGCTCGCAACCCAATTGGCTTCAATATGCGTCACGCTCGTCACGCTGGTGGTGCTCGTCGATTCACAGCCACTGTTCGGCCAAACACCCCCATTGCTCGCACCGCGCGTGTCCGAGCTTTCTGCGGAAGAATTGCAACAACGATTGGATGCTCTAAAGAAAGATCTCGTCCTTGAGCATTCCAACAGCGAGACAACCGCGAAACGGAATGCCGACGAGATCCTGGAGCTTGAAGCCGAACGCAAGAGGCTCGCGAACCAACTGTTGACGAGCCGTATCGAATTCGAGAGCAACGACGCGAAGTTGCAAGCGTTGCGCAAAACTGCCAAGCAAGATGCAGCGGACGCCCCAATATTGACCGCTGCCGCAAAGTCCATCTCGTCCGCCGCGCTGCCGACTGTCGAGCAACTGCTGATTCACTTGCGCGAAATTCCGGGATCGGAGGCTGCCATCGACAAGTTGCGCAGTGCCATGACTAACTTGAATTGGGATGACGCAGACGACTCGGAAGAATCGCTCGCGGCGTTGAAATCCGTCTTGGCTGAGATCGACGCGGCTCACGGCACGGCACATCGCGTCACCGTTCGCGAGACGGAGATCTTCACGACCGACGGTCGGCGCGAGTCGGTGAAGCTGCTGTCGCTCGGGCATGTTCGGTTTGCGTATGAGTCCGCGGACGGGCGCGTCGGGCTGGCACTTTCCAGTACGCGGGACGCCACGGGCTTTCGTTGGTCGGAGCAAGTCTCGCCGGACGTCCGCCGTTGGGTGCATGACGGCATCGTGGCGGTCGAACGCGGCGAAGTCGGAATCATCGCGTTCCCGCTCGACCCCGTCGGACGGCTGCAGGCGGAGTCGCTCGTAGTTGAGCCGACCTTGGTCGAGCGGTTTACTCGCGGTGGGATGGTGATGTGGCCGTTGGCTGGCGTGGCGTTGATCGCGGTGTTGCTGATCAGCGAACGAACTTGGGTGTTCTTCATGAGCAACCGCGGCGGCAACCGGCTGGCGGAGGGCGTGATCGCAGCATGTCGCGAAGACCGATTTGAATTCGCCGCGGCACATTGCCACACACGACCTGGTGCTGTGGGCCGAGTCTTGGCGGCGTGTTTGGCGCGACGCCCGCTGGGACAACACGCGATGGAAGACAGCATACAGGAACAACTGTTGCACGAACTCCCTCGATTGCAGCGATTCATGGGCGGCATCGCCACGTTGGCTGCCGTCGCGCCGTTGCTGGGTTTGCTGGGTACGGTCACCGGGATCATCCGGACGTTCGGCGTGATTCGAGCTTTCGGCAACGCGAATCCATCGCTGATGGCCGGCGGCATTTCCGAAGCGCTCCTGACAACGGCTGCGGGACTGGTCATCGCGGTGCCGATCCTGATCATTCACAGCGTGTTGCGAGGCCGTTCGGATCGCATCGTTGCCGACGCCGAACGGCACGCCGCGATGTTGCTGACGGAACTTGTGCATGCACCACGCGTGGATCGCCAAGCGATGGAGTCTCAGCCGACGACGGAGGCCCCTGTTGGTTGATTTGCGACACATCGTGTTCGATCCGGTTCTCGACATGCTGGATCAAGGAGGCTGGGTACTGGTCGGTATCGCACTGGCTTCAATCGTCGCGTGGACGCTGATTTTCTGGGAATGGCTGCGGCTGCGCGAGCGGACGTCCGGAGGCTGGACCAACATCGAGCAGTCCATTGCCGACCTGCAATCCGGTGAGTCGCCGGGTCATCCAAGTTTGCATCCAACGACCGAGAACTTCATCGGCAAGTTGCTCCGTTCGCCGGTGATTCAGCAACGACTCGATCGACCGTCGTTCGAAGCTCAGGTCATGCCGTTGCTGGAAAGCGAAACGGTGATGTTCGAACGCGCCATGCGAGTGATCGCGGCGCTTGCCGCATCAATGCCGTTACTGGGATTGCTTGGTACCGTGTTGGGGATGATCCAGACATTTGGTGCCCTGACCGATCATGGCGTGGCCGAGATCGACGCACTTGCCGGCGGGATTTCGCAGGCGCTGATTACAACTCAAGCCGGTCTGGTGATCGCCGTTCCCGTGTTGTTGACTCACGGCCTGATTCGTTCGCGCATCAGGCAGTATCTGGCCATTTCAAGCGTGTTGTTGAAAAGGATCGAAACGATCATTGTTGTGGAACCTCCCGTTCAACGCGTGTTCAATTCCGTGCGGCCCCATGTTTAATTCCGTGCAATCCAATCCAGACAAGTCACCCGCCGCGATCGTGGACATCGCGCCGTTGATTGACATCGTGTTCATCCTGCTCATCTTTTTTCTCGTGACGGCGACGTTTGTGCGAGACACCGGCGTCAAAGTGTCTCGACCGCAGGCTGCGGCAGTGCAGATTCTGGAACCGACCGGTTTGCGAGTCAGCATCACGGCGGGCGGCGATGTCTACATGGACGGCTCACGCGTGACGCTGTTGGAATTGCGAAATCGAGTCGAAGAATTCGTGGCGGGCGGACGCAATCAATCCGTGATCGTCATTCCGGATGAAGATCTGCCGGCCGGCCGGCTGATCGAGGTGATGGATGCAGCTCGATTGGCGGGCGCGAACGATGTTGCCGTGGCCACGATGGAGAGGCGAGCGGGTTCATGACGCGATTACTTTGGAACAAGCTGCAACCCTCAGCGGCGATTTGCGGAGGCACGATGATCACGGTCGCGGCCGTGTGGTTGCTCGGCGTGCTGAACGACCGCGACATGCCCGAGAAGCCCGCGCCGCAGCACATTCGCAGCATCCTGCTCAGAGGGGCGGACTACGAATCGATACTCCCGAACGCTGAACCGGAACCGGTCGTCCAGCCTGAGACCGAGCCGGAACGCATGCCGATTGAGACTGCGCCGCGTCCATCCACGAACGAGCCGGTCGCGCCGCTCGAATTGGCGATCCGCTTACCGCCGCCTGCCATCGAATCCGTGAAGATCAACATGGTGCCGCCCAAACCGGCACGGACGGTTGTTCCCCCGGTCTTCCAAGCGGTACGTCGCCCGAGTTCCGATTCCACTGCACGACCGCCGGCCGCTCGTCCTGAGTCGCCACCCGCGTCGATCGTCAGTGGAAAGATCGACGAGCCTCCACAAGAACTGTCCGGAAATACAGAACCCGAGTATCCCGATCGAGAAGACCGGTTAGGGATCGAGGGCTCGGTGTTAATTCACATCCTGATCGAAGAAACGGGACGCGTCGCGGACGTGCGAGTGATTCGCGGGTTGGAGGCGTTTCGCAAGCCTGTTATCAAAGCGGCCTTGAGTTGGAGATTCACTCGACCTCGACACCAGGGCCAAGCCGTCAAGGTGTGGCGAGCCAAAGTCGTGAACTTCAGAAAAGGATGAAGGATGGACGCATCAACGAACTTGAATGCGTGTCCGCAACCAGCCACAATCCCCACTCGCTAAAGTCATCCTTCTCACCGCAAGGACGTTTCTATGCGAATTCTCGGTTTTTGCATTGCTGTTTCGTTGTTGCCGATCGACTTACGTGCCCAAGACGCACCCGGACTTGGACCTGCGGGCAACCTGACTTCGTTGGTTTTCGAAGCCACGAATGAGCCGATTCTGCATGGACCGGATAGCCGGCGACAGTTGCTGGTCACAGGGAAGTACTCCAGCGGCCAGGAGCACGATCTAACGCCCAAGACCGCGTTTTCAGTCGCTCCAGCAGGCGTGCTGACCATCGGTGCCGACGGCTTTGCGACGCCGGTCGGTGAGGGTAAGGCCACGGTCACCGCCATGGCAGCCGGTCAAACCGCCAAGCTGGAATTGACCGTGGAACGATTCAACGAGGAACTTCCGATCAACTTTCCGAACCAAATCGTCCCCGTGTTGACCAAGTTGGGCTGCAACACCGGAGGTTGCCACGGCAAGGCAAACGGACAGAACGGATTCAAGCTCTCGTTGCTGGGTTTTTATCCGCACGAGGACTACGAGTATCTGGTCAAGGAAAACCAGGGCCGTCGCATTTTTCCGAGTTCGCCGGAATTCAGTCTGCTGCTGACCAAACCGGCCAACCTGCTTCCTCACGGCGGCGGAAAGCGGATCGATCCCGGCAGTTTCGAGTGGCAACTGATCACGCGCTGGATCGAACAAGGCACGCCCTACGGCAACGACACCGATCCGACCGTCGAACGCATCGAGGTCTTTCCGAAAACGCGGCGGATGAATCGCGGAGCCGATCAGCAGTTGGTCGTGGTGGCGCATTACAGCGATGGCTCGACTCAAGACGTCAGCCGGATGGTGAAGTTTGATTCGAATGATTCCGAGATGGCCGAAGTCACGGCGACGGGATTGGTGAAGACGCAAGACGTGCCGGGTGAGGTCGCAGTGATGGTTCGCTTCCGGGATCATGTCACGGTCTTCCGAGCCGTCATTCCGATGGGCGTCAAGTTTACATCGCCCGCCAATAAGAACTTCGTGGACGAGCACGTCTTCGCTCGATTGCAGACGCTCGGTATTCCGCCCTCGCCGGTCTGTGACGACGCGACATTCATTCGCCGCGTCACCGTGGACATCGGGGGGCGATTGCCGACCGCCAAAGAAGTGGCCGATTTCCTGGCCAGCAAGGTTCCGCAAAAACGAGACCAACTCATCGACCGTTTGGTGGCATCTCCGGATTACGCGGACCTGTTCGCCAACAAGTGGACGTCGGTGTTGAGAAACCAGCGGACGGGGAACAGCGGGAAGACCGTCACCATCGGGTTTCACAAGTTCGTGCGCGACGCGATGGTGGCCAATATGCCGTACAGCCAATTCGTGAACACGCTGCTGACGGCGACCGGCGACGCTCGCGCGGTTCCGGCTGCCAATTGGTTCGCTCAGGTGCCGACGGCGATTGGCCGAGCGGAGGATGTCTCGCAACTGTTTCTCGGCCTGCGAATCCAGTGTGCTCGCTGTCACCATCATCCCTTCGAGAAATGGACTCAGGACGACTATTACGGATTGACGGCGTTCTTCACGCAAATCCAAGGCGCCGCCGGCAAGCAGAAGGCCGACAAGAGCATGGTGATCTCGTTCAAGCCGGCGAAACCGCAGTCGCTCAATCCGCGCACGAAACAGAACGTCTCGCCGACACCCCTCGATGCCGAGCCGCTGGAGATCGATCCCAAGGTCGACGCTCGAATCGCGTTTGCTGGTTGGCTCACCGGCCCCGAGAACAAATTCTTCGCTCGCACGGTTGTGAACCGCTATTGGAAGCACTTCTTCGGTCGCGGGATCGTGGAACCGGAAGACGATATGCGAGTCACCAATCCGCCATCCAATCCGGCGTTGCTGGACGCCCTGGAGTCCAACTTCATCAAGAGCGGCTTTAACCTCAAGCTGTTGGTGCAGACGATCTGCCGCTCGAACACCTACCAGTTGACATCGATTCCGAATGACTTCAACGCGGACGACAAGCAGAATTACTCGCGGCATTATGCGCGACGATTCCAGGCCGAAGTGTTGTTGGATTCGATCGATCAGGTGACGAATTCCAAGACGGTGTTCAAGGATCTGCCGGCCGGTACACGGGCCATTCAGCTTCCGGACAATTCTTTTGACACGTACTTCCTGTCGGTGTTTGGAAAGCCCAAGGCCGCGACTGCTTGCGAGTGCGAGCGAACGGACGACGCAAACTTGGCGCAATCACTGCACTTGCTGAATTCGCCCGAAGTGCAAGCCAAGTTGTCCGCAAAGGGCGCCCGAGCCGAATTGCTGTCACTCGCGCAGGACCGGCCGCATACCGATCGAATCACGGAAATGTACCACTGGGTGTATGCTCGACCGCCGAAGGCTCACGAGTTGGAGTTGATCCAAAAGCACCTTGATGCATCCGCAGACATGAAGCAGGCGTACGAAGACGTGTTATGGGCGTTGTTGAACACGAAAGAATTCTTGTTCAATCATTGAGTCGCGAAGCGACGCTTTGGACTTTTGGGAGTGCGGTAGTCAGATACCGCTTTGGACTG
>JAQBZS010000179.1 GCA_027622115.1 Planctomycetota bacterium
GCTGGTTGATGCGATGAAAGCCGGGGTAGTAGCTTGTCAGTCGTGCTTCCACCGACGCGGGGTCGGTGGAGAGCGGAACGCCCGGAAGAGCCGCAGAAAACGGTAGGGTCCAAGTCCCAAAACCTGCTTGTACATTTCCTGCGTCAATCCGAGATTTTCAACACGCTATTTGTAATGCGTGAATTCCTTGGCATTGAATAGCGTGTGCGCTATCTGTTTCCACACGCTGCGGTCCGTCATGACCTTGTCTGAAGATGGATCGAGCAGCGACTTCGCGAACGCCGTCCATCGAATGGTCTCGTCGATCCGAGTCTCGCGACCGAACGATTTCATAAACATCGCGCGAATTCGGGCTGCGGGTTTCGTGTGGCCGTCCTTGATGAGTTGTTCCGCCCAGTGGTCCGCCATCGCCAGCACAAACGGGTCGTTCAACAGGACCAGGGCCTGGGCCGGGACGTTGGTGACGTCGCGGCGGCCGGTGGGCAGTTTCGGGTCGGGGAAGTTGAAGCTCAGCAAGAATCTGGATGGGTCCATGATCGAGACCTGGAGATAGATCGACCGGCGACCATTCCCATCGATCGGACCGGAGAACAACCGTTTCGCGGAATCTTCCGAGTGCCGCCAAGGATTGATGGGCCGCCCGTGGAGTTGGCGATCGATGCGACCGGAAACCGCCAACAGGGAATCTCGGATGGATTCGGCCTCCAAGCGGCGCGTGCCGAAGTGGTGGCGTAGCCGGTTTCCCGGATCGATGCTCTTGGCTCGTTCGGAGACCGAGCCGGACTGGCGAAACGTCCGGGATTGAACCAAATGCCGGATCAGCCACTTAGTCGACCAACCATGCGTCACGAATTCGCGGGCCAAGTGGTCGAGCAACTCGGGGTGTGACGGCCGATCACCCAGTCGACCGAAATCGTTCGGCGTCCGTACCAAACCGCTGCCGAACACCCATTGCCAGACGCGATTGACATACACGCGAGCCGTCAGCGCCTGTTGTGGATCGACCAGGAACTCGGCCAATTCCAAGCGTCCGCTGTTCTTGGCGCGACCAACCGAGTGCTGATCGGAAAAGACTTGCAGAAAGTCGTGCTGCACGGGCAAGCCGCGTTCGTGAATGCTGCCGCGGATGTTCAATGGATAATCGATGGGAGCGACTTCGCGTTCGTCCATGCTGTTGACCGACCTTGGGAACGGCAAGCTTGCTTCCGTCGTTCGATATTGGTTGATCAGTTTTGCCAGTCCTGATTCCGCTGCGGCGACATTCGTCAGCAAGCCTTGCGACAACAGCCAATTCAGCAACTCCACATCGTCGTGATCGGCGCGAGCATCGGCCCAGTCGTTGACGGAACTCGCCAACCAACGGGCGAGGCGTTGCGCGGCTTCGCGTGCCGTGGCGGGTGTTGGTGCCGCAAACAGATTCGTGAATCTCGCCAAGTCGTCGGTCGGTTGACCGGCTGCGTCGTGCGTCACGATGCCCGTCACGCTGAACCAACTGCGTTTATCAAAGCCGGTGTCGTTGTTGGGGAGCTTCTTGCTGCCGGCGCGAGCCACGCCGGTTCGCGGTGGGAAGTTCGGATTGAGATCGCTGGTGACGATGTCGTTCGCCACGCGCTGGATGCCGTTGGTGAGGGTCAGGTCGGCGAAGGATTCCCATGCAGTTTGGGATCGATCGAGAAACTTGACGGTCTCGGTTTGAAACGCGTTGTCGGCCATGAGGATCGAGCCGCTCCATTGACGACCGGCCAACTTCAGGCTGACGAACTTGCCGGGCACATGTTGCTGCGGCGGCATGCGCAAGGCCCCCGACAGCTTCGACGACAACGCCTGCGTGTGATAACCGCGGGGCAGCAGCGACTGCACCACCCGGTCTCCGTCCAAGGCAATCAGCGGCTCGCCGTCGGACACATAGCCGTATCGCATGCCGTCGCCGTCGGTAATCCATCCGCTGGGCAAGTTTGACCGCTCGAACGCGGCGAGGACTTGGAATTGACGCTGATTGCTTTCGCGGCGGCGGCGGTGTTCGCTTCGCCATTCCTCGGCCAATTGTCCCCAAGTTTTGCGAACATCCGCGTCGGTCTTCGCTGACGCCAGCCGAGCAGCCACGTGACGCACTTCGCCCAGCTTGGTTGGCGTCGCGGTGTTCGGTTTCGCGGTTTTCGGATTCGTTTCCGGTTGTCGCACGGCCAGCGCTTTTCGCCACTGAACCGATCGTGCGTCGTTCGCATCGCCGAGCATCGCGGACACGACTTCGCGAGAGAACGATGCGGCTTGTTGCTTCCAGATCGGCCGCAGTTCTTCGCCGATGCTTGACCGCAACTGTTTCAGTTCGTCGATGATCGACTTGTGTTTTGACGGAGCTTCGATCGCCCGTGACGTCCAGCGCGGAGTCATGAACACGCCGGCGAGCGCGTAGTAGTCCCGCTGGGAAACTGCGTCGAGCTTATGATCGTGGCATCGCGCGCAGGCAACCGTCATGGCCAAGAACGCCTTGGAAAAGGCATCGATCTTGTTGTCGATCATCTCTTCACGAACGCCGTTGATCCGAACGTTGTCTCCGTGCCGGTGTTCGCCCATGTGGAAGAACATCGGGCCGATCAAACTTTCCACCAACCCGCTTTCCGCTCCAATCCGAGGCTTCGCCAAGAGATCGCCGGCAACGTGTTCGCGAATCAAGTGGTCGAATCCGATGTCCGCGTTGAACGCGCGAATGAGATAGTCGCGGTATTCCCACGAGCCCTTGGCTGCGTTGTCCCATTCGTAGCCATAGGTGTCAGTGTAGCGGACGACGTCCATCCAATGCCGAGAGATTCGTTCGCCGAAATGCGGAGAATCGAGCAGCTTGTCGACCAATGCCGCAAACGCGGGCTCGGGCGACTTCGCGAAGTGTTCGGGAAATGTTTGGACGTCTTCCGTCGATGGAGGCAACCCCGTAATCACGAACGACAAGCGTCGCAGCAGCGTCAATGCATCCGCCTCGGCGGCGGGGCTCAAGCGACGTTCGCGGAGTTCGGCCAAGATGAAGCGGTCGATCGGATGCTTGGACCAGTCGTTGCCGTTCAGCTCGGGCGGCGAAACATCGGCCACCGGTTGTAGGCTCCACCACTTGCTCCGTTCGCGCAGGACGATGTCCCACGCTTGGTCGCTGGCTTGTTGCGCGTTCGGTGGATGATCGCGAGGATCGGGGGCACCCATTTCGATCCACGTGACAAAATCCGCGATCACGTTTTTCGGAAGCTGAGTCTTAGGCGGCATCTTGAACGATTCGTGCCGCAACGCCTCGATGATCAGACTCTTGGCAATGCTCTTCGGCACGACCGCCGGACCGGTTTCGCCACCTGCCCGGATTGCAGCGCGACTGTCGACTCGCAGTCCGCCTTGAATCTTTGGTGCCGCCGCTGAGTGGCACTGGTAGCACTGTTTGACGAGCACCGGCCGAATCCGACGTTCGAAGAATTCGATGCCTTCGTCGGCGGACGCGAAGTCGGAGAACCAGCCTGTCAGGCTGATCAACAGGCCCCATGCGACGCCGTTCACCCATCTGCGTTCGCGCATTTCGTGGAACTCCAATGGTTGCGGTCCCGAGCGGAATCGGATTCCGCGAGAATCCCTCCCGTTTTACCAAAGACGGTCTTTATAGGATTCTTCGATCTGCTGCCGAAGCGGCTCCACCTCAAGACCTTTGATCTTTGTTTGGTCGACCAAGATCTCGGCAAAATCAAAAGGTGGCGGATCCGAGTGCTCGGCGGACCACTCCCAAAGCGTGGAGCGAATCAAGGCTTTCGCGCATTGGAAAAAGCACTCTTCGACTTCAACGCCGATTCCCAGCAGCGGTTGTTTTCCGAGCTTCGACATCGAAGCCAGCACGTCGTCGTCGCGAATGACGCAGGCACGACCGTTGACTCGCAGCGTTTCACCCAAACCCGGAGTCAGGAACAGCAGGCCGACTCGGCCGGTCTCGATGATGTTCCGCAGGCTGTCGACCCGACGATTGCCTTTCCAGTCCGGGATGACAAGCGTCCGAGAATCCAGGACTTTGCCGACATCCGGCAGGTCGCCACGGGGAGAGACATCGCACCGTCCATCACGACTCACGGTACCCAGCAGGAGAAACGGCGACGCGGCGATGAATGATTTCATGTGATCATCGAGTTCCGACAACTGCTTCTTCACGCCGGACTCACTCGGCGATCCCAGCAGTTCGGTAAGTTCGTCCGCAGAAGTTACGATTCTTTTGAACTGATCGATGCTCACGACGAGTTGTATCCTTCAGCAGAGAGGGCCGGTTCCGACCGACCGCTTGATTCGCTGGATCGGCCGGTGGGAACCGGCCCTACCGAAAACCTCCGGTTGGTGCCGATCATGCGTTGTCCGTGGATTCACGCTTTCGGCTCGCACGACTCACCCGCGCCCCCGATCTGCGGCACGGGTTTCACGATCGCGGCCAGCACGAGTCCAGCGAGCGTCCAACCCACCGAGACGTCCACCATGAATGCCAGCGTGTAATCCAGCGGAAAGTGCATCCAGTTCCAATAGCTCGCGTGAGCCGCGAATGCGACAAATACACCCAGCCCAGCCACGAAGCCCACCCGTCGGACGTAGCATTTCCCGCAACACCCGAGCGTGCAGCTCAACAACACCGCCGCCAGCAACGCCATGATCAAATCGAGCGCGAAGCCGGTCAGCATGACGCTCGGCGGCATCGGCACCGCGCCTTCCTTCTTGTAGATGATCGTGTAGACCGGCCCCGCTTCATGCCGCTTGGCCCAATCCGAGTCTGGGTCCGCCCAGTCTGCTTCGTTGTCCGACCACGGAACCATGTAGACGCTCGTTTCGAGCGACTGTGATTTCAATGCCTCGGAAATGGCAGTTTCGTTCGGAAGCCCGCTCAACGTCGGCGTGTGCAACGGCAAGACCATCCACACCAGATTGCCCCAAATGAAGTACACCACGGCTCCGGCAAAGCCGCCGATCACGATCCGCTGTTTCATCTTGCTGTCCTGTTTTCCTGGCGTTGCTACTAGAAGCTATCTGAAAAAGGGGTCTGACCCTTTGGAGGCCTCGCTAAACCCCGGCTAAAACTGAGGCCGGAGAGGGTCAGACCCCTTTTTCAGATCGCTTCTAATTCAGCTTGTCGTAGTTGAACGTAATCTTGACCTCGACGCGGCTGCCTTGGTGCGTCCGCACGAGTGTCCCTCCAAATTCCAAACCCAGTGGCATACCGGCTTCCGAATCAAATCGCAGTGTGCCAATTCCGTTGAGTTCCGCATACGGCGCGTTTTGTTTGTCCTTCGAGTCCAGCTTGACCTGCTTGGAGATCTCGACCGTCTTCCCGTGGATTTGTCGCATGCCGTAGAACGTCTGCTGGATGCCGCGAAACGTTTCGACTTTCGGTTTGGCTTGGCCACCGCGGTTGAACGGATCCAGGGGACTCCGCGAAAACGGCGATCGCGGCATGCGCGAAAACGGCGAACGCCGAGGACCGAATCGAGACAGCGGATTGTTGTCGTCGGCTTCCTCGACCCGCGTGATCGTGATCGGTTCTTGCACGTCCCACTTGCCTCGCCCGCGAGCATCCAGCAGTTCGATGGGAACCAGCGCGGCAGGTCCAAGCAGATAGGGCAGATGCGCGTCGAAATCGCCTTCCAGCAAGCCGCCGAACTCGTCGATCACGAATTCCCCGCGATCCGACTTTGAAGACGGCAAGGAAAAGAATGGATCGGGAATCATGCCTGGGCCGGCTTGTTGCCGATTCGTGGATGTGAAATGCGTGCTGTATTGAATGCGGACTTGGTCGCCGGCACCCGGTTGCAGCGAGACACTCAGTAAAGCGATCGACGGCACGATCCGCTTCGCCAACTCGGGACCGTCCAACTTGGCCGCCGCGCCGATCGTGTCGAATTTCACGCGTTGCTCGGTCAACAACTGTTTGACATCGGCTGACGGAATGGCGAAGCCGACTTTCGAGACGGCGACTCCGGTCAGCTTGGAACTGGCGACGCCGATCACCTCGCCACGATCGTTCACAATCGGCCCACCGCTGTTGCCGGGATTGATTGCCGCATCGACTTGAAAGACGCGACCGTCGGGTTGATCGTTCAGTCCGGAGATCGTGCCCTTGGTGACTTTGACGTTATTGCCGAGCACGTCCGACAGCGGAAAACCGATGGCTCGAATTTCTTGTGCCAATTGCACTTTGCTCGAATCACCCAGCGGCACAACCGGCAGATCCACGGCATCGATTTTGACGAGCGCCAGATCACGCGGAATGTTCTGGGCCACAACTTGTCCTGTGTAGGTCTTGCCGCCGAGTGCCACTTCGATTTTCGTGGCGTCTTCCACCACGTGAGCACACGTCATGAGGTATCCATTGCTCGCGACGACGAATCCGGTGCCGGTGGCTGTTTGCGGTTCCAGTGCGACGCGATTCCCAGGGGCTTTCACATTGTACGTGCTGGTGCCGGTCACCGATTGCACGACGCCCGCGAATTCGCCCTTCACCTTGAACGAATACTTGTAGGTGCGGCCCAGTTGCCAGTCGTACTTAAGTCGGGGCACGTTGGCCTTGTCGATTTTGATCGGCGGCGCGGGCGCGAAGGGATTCCCGTTCGGAGCGAACGGTTGCGCGCCGGGATTCGCCGGGGCGGGGTTCGGGGCAACTCCCGGATTTGCCGGCTGAAACCGCGGACCGCCACCGGGATTCGCGGGCTGAGCGATTGGCGGAGCTGGATTCACCGGCGGCGCGACTTGAGGCTGCCTGGCCGGCGCGAACGGCTGCGCCGCTTCGGCGGGTGGCATGACAACGTTCTCGGCGACGGCGTCAACCGGCCGCGATTCCAAGAGTTTCCACACAAAGAACCCACCCACACCCACCATAAACAGCACCACGGCGATGGCGGAAACGATGAGCATGACTCCCACTACATTCGATTGGTGTGGCAAGTCATGGCCGCCGTTTGCGTCATCGTCGTAGAGTTCAGGATTCGGGATTTGACTCCGCTGAGGCGCATTCGGCCTTCGTCGTGACGCTCTTCCAGGCGAGCGCGGCCGTCGGTCACTTCGATCCGGCGGACGCGATGCACTCGCGGGAAACCTGCGATCGGTTCGCCCGTCTTCGGAGTGAAGTTCCAGATCGCTACCGGCATCGTCCACGAATTCAATGTGCTCTGCCGCGACTTCAATGATCCCATCGTCGACGACTTGAACGTCGGCATCCTCAAGTTCCAGCACCAAGGCCGGCTCGGACTGTGTCTTCCGAGCGCGACGGACCGCCGCCGTTCCATCGACCGCGACTTCGGCCCCGCAACTACGGCAGACGATCTTCGAGCGGCGTGTCGCGATCGTGGTCGAGTAATTGCACGAAGGGCAGGTAATTCGTCTGGGACTCATGGGTTTGTCCTGAAAACGTAGCTCATCACGATTCAACACGTCTTGTAACACGGGCCGAGAATCTAACGGTATCAAGAAGAATTCACGCAATCGATTCATGTTGTGGGAAATTCCACCTCCACGGTGACGTTAAATGGACAGCCTGACATCGGATGCATCGAGACGCTCGGCTGACGCGCATCGCTCATCCCGCATCTGGGAAGTCAACGCCGTTTACCAGTAGAATGTTCAATCCGTGGCGAAGGAGCCGCAGTGGGCGTTCGCGTCGTGCGAGTTGAATCGGATCCGCCCACACGATCGTGAAGATCAATGCCGGTTTGTTGGGAATCGCGGTCGGCAGTCGAAGAAGAAAAGAACTCAACTTGAGCAACCGAGGTGGATTCGACGCCCAGTCGAGTCCCTGCGAAAACCCCGAGATTGGACTGGAATCATGGTTCAGATGGACTGTTCGCGTTGCGGAGGGACTCAGCAGTTTGAGCAAGCGCCCAGCAGTTTTCGCTGTCCCCGCTGTGGCACTCCGATGCGAGTTCGCAACCAAGTCAGCGCGAAGCCTCCCGCCTTACCACAATCCAGCTCCTCGTCGCGGAAAAAAGCGGACACACCCGTTGAAAGCCCAAGCCCACCACGCATCGAGGACACTCAATCGTCGCAAGGAGAAACAGTCCCAGCACGACAAGAATCAGCGGGGGACAACCGCGAGCCGCAGCCGAAGAAATTCGTGGCGACTTCCGATCGACCGGTGACGGCTCCGAAACTGACCACCGGCATGCGCGATGATCTCAGGACGTTCTTTCGCATTGTTATTGGTCGATCGAGATGGACTCGCGTCGAATTCGCGCAGGCTGCGGAGAAACACGCCCAGAATCTCGGATTCGACGCGGCAATCGACGAAATCAACGATTGGGCGTTCGATCGATACGGCGACTCAATCTTGAAGGTCGAAGGGCAGTTCATCCACGTGGAACTGCCGTTTCTGTAGGCCGTGCTTGAATTGCAACAAGACGTTCAAAGCTCCTCTCGCACGCGAATCTTGTTACGGCAATCCTTGCATCTCACGATTTTGCCCGCGTACTTCACATTGAGTCGGTAGTCCTGACCGCATTGGTCACAGCGGACGCGAATACCCGCGATCTTGCTGCTCAGGAATTCGTCCAATATCTGCGGAGGTTCTTGATAACGGTCGTCCGGACGGTGCGCGATCATGCGAAACATGATGGAAAACAGATGGTCGCTCAGTTTGGGACAACGAGCCCGCGGATCCGGCGGGGCGGGGCGCATTGCCAGCGTGCCGTCGCCTGCCGTGGCATGTGAAAACGGTGCTTCGCCCACCACCATGGCATACCACACGCAGCCCAACGCATAGATGTCGCTGACGATGTTGGCGGCACCGGCGTATTCAATTTGTTCCGGAGCCATGAACGGACTGCCGACGAATCGTTGATTGCCGAGCGAATCCGCGACGCAACGCAACATCGGATCGGCAAGCCGAACTGAACCTTCACCGCGGATCAGAAAGTTGGACGGCTTGATGTTGCCGTGTACCAGCCCGTTCTGTTGCAGGTCCGCCAAGCCTCGAATCGCCTGCTGGATCATCTCGGTTGCACGGCTGACGGGGATCGGCCCTTTGTCCTCAAGGTGTTTCGCCAACGCCGAACCCTGAACCAATTCCCGGGCAATGTAGAAACGCCCATTTTCCAGCCCGCCGTCGTAAGTGACGGTCACGCTGCCGGTGGCTTTCAGTTGCACCCAGGGTTTCAGTTCCGCAGCGAACATTTCCGACAGTTCTTCACTCAGTCCTTCCAGCGAAAACACTTTCACTACGGCCTGTTGCTTGTTGCGGTTGTCCACGGCTCCGTACGACGTCCCCGCCGGTCCGCTGCCGAGTGTTTTCTTGATCGAGTAATTGCCGAACGGCTTTTGCTCATCAATGACGGCCAAGTCGGTGTAGACGAATTTGACAATCGTGCGACCGACACGGAATTCGTCGCCGGGATCGCATTCGAATTGGCTAAGCGTCTTGCCCTTGAACAACATCGGGTTCTTGGCTTTGCCGGTCAATTTGACGTGCAGTTGTCCGTCGACCAATCGAACTTCGAAGTGTTCGCGCGAGACTCGCGGATCCCAGGGAATGCCCCAGCCACTTTTCGGTTCCCGCCCCAGGACGATGGGTATATCGGCGGGAATCTCTTTCTTCATTTGCTTGCGAAGTTCGCGACTAATCAGCACCAACTCATACATAAATCGCTCGAAGATTGATGACAAAATCGTGCTGGAGTGAACGTGTCTCACGCGACGACGCACACCGTCTTGCGCGGACTGACCGTCGTGTACGGCCCAATCTCATTCTTGTTTGAAACCGTGGGACACATCAAGTTCAAGCGGGTCGTCGGCGTCCGTGAAATCCGCTGGACATTGCCACGCCCGGTCGCGTAAGCAAGACCGACAGCATTAATTGCCGAATTCCGTTTCGGATTTGGCAAATCGTCCGTGTGCAGACCGAATCTGCGAATTTCCGTCTCGTCGAGTTAAGCGCCAAACACGACAGTCCGCGCCACGTCGATGCGCGAAAGGGGTCGGGTGGTTCAAAGTTCAATGCTCGCGGGATTAAGCGTTTGTTGTTCTA
>JAQBZS010000180.1 GCA_027622115.1 Planctomycetota bacterium
AGACGGTGGGAGCAGTGCTGCGAACCACCGTCTGGCGACGGTAGCTACAAAAATGCGCGCACGACGAAAAGACACCGATGTACACGCCGGTTCGGTAAAGGATTCAATATGTTGAAATCGATCGATATCAGCACGAGCGGCCTCGTCGCGCAGCGGCATCGAATGGACACGATTGCCGGCAACATCGCCCATCTCAATACCACTCGCGACGAAAATGGCAATCCCTCGCCGTTCATGCGACGCCTTGTTCATTTTCAAACCAATGACGATCCGATGTCATCGACCGAGGGTGGTGTTGCATTCCAGGTGGAAATCGACACGGACACGCCTCCACGATTGGTGCATCAACCGGGACATCCGGATGCCAACGCGGAGGGTTACGTTGCGTATCCCAACATTGATCTGATGACCGAATACACGAATGCCATGTTGGCGGCCCGCGCCTATGAAGCGAATATCACGGCGATCGAAATGACCAAGCAGATGGGTGAACTCGGGATGCAAATCCTCGCGTAGCCAATGAAAGAACCGAGTAAGCCCAGCCCCATTCCGAACCGCTCGAGATTCCTTAACAAATCACGACATTATGCCAAGTCCCATACAGCCACTCGGAAATCTCGCGGTTCCTCCGGCGTCTCGCGCGTTGTTGGATTCGGCAGTGCCGGTGCAACAAGGCACAGGTTTCCAGGATCTGTTGCTGAATTCTTTGCAGCAGTCGATCGATGCACAACGCATGTCCGAAAACGCCATCGAGAGTAGCCTCACGGGCAAGGACATCACTCAAGTCGAGGTGCTGTCGGCAGTCAAGAAAGCGGACATGTCACTGCGAATGATGCTGCAAATTCGCAACAAATTGCTGGAAGCGTACAACGAGATCAAACAAATGCAGATGTAAGACAACTCGCAAGTTCAAACCTACCAGTAGCCGAACTCGTGAGAGTTCGGAATTCAGAAGTCTCACGACTTCTGCTACGGGAGGCTATGTCTTGTGAGTTGCCTAATTGGACAGTGCTACTTTGGATCCTTGGAGTGCGGTAGCCCGATACCGCTTTGGACTATTTTCGTTTTGCGACTCTCCGGTCCTCTTGACGGGAGAGTTCTCGTTCAGTCGATTCGTCCTGACTTTCGCCGCGGTACGAGCCGAAGCCAAAGGGTCCAAAGCGGTACCGGGCTACCGCACTCCATGTAGTCCAAAGTGGCGCTGTCCAACTAAGACGACTCGCAATATGAAACATCCCGGTAGCACGCGACCATCGTCCCGTCACCGCTCGGGACAATGGTTCCAAGCTACGGGCGAATGCTTAACGACGCAATCGGTCATCCCGCAGAGCGAGATGATTACAAAGGGTTCGGCCTAACTTCATGGATGCGATTAAGCGAACATTGGAACAACTTCGCAATCTGTATCAGTCGATGGCATCCAGCCAGAAGCTGACGCTGGTTGTGGTGACGGTGTTGGTGCTCGGCTCGTTCGGATACCTGATGTTTTCAGGCGGCGACGCCGAATATGTGCCGCTGGGATACGGCAAACGCTTCACGATGCAGGAACTGCAAGCCGCGCAGCAAGTGCTGATGGATGAGGAACTGCGGGATTTCAGAACTCGCGGGCAAGAGTTGCTTGGCCCTAAGGCGGAGTTGGATCGTTACAACGCGGTGCTGGCGTCGCATGCGGACTTGAGCAGCGATTGGCCTCGGCACATGGAACAGATGATTAAGGATCAAAGTGGCCCGTGGACGCTCAGCAGTCAGCGCGAGGGCGGACAGGATGTGATCACGGGGCGGTTGTTGCAAAAGTGGATTTCGGCGTTACCGGAGATCGAAACCGGCAGCGTTAAGTGGGCTCGCGGCACATCGCGAGGTTGGCGTGATCGCAATCCTCGAGTCACTGCCGTAGTCAGCGTGCAACCTCGGTCCGGCTATCAGTTGCGAATGAAGACCGTGCAATCGCTGCGACGGATGGCGGCGGGCGTGATTCGCGATCTGGATCCCAAGAGCGTCACGGTGATCGACTTGAGTGACGGCACGTCCTACGGTGGCGATGATGAAGAATCCGCCTATGACGATCGATTGTTGACACTGATCGCCCAGCATACCTCTCGCATTAAGTCTAAGTTGGCGAGTGCGCTGGATTATATTTCGGACGTCAAGATCGCGGTCGACGTGGACTTCGATACGGTTCGCGAATCGCTTGTGCGAAAACAAAACGTGGACTCCAAGTCGGTTCCGTTGGTAACGAAGGATGACACTCGAACCGATCAATTCACTCGGCAACCCGTGCAAGAAGAGCCGGGAGTCACCACGAATCGGCCGAATTCGCGGGCTTCGGCCAACGGCAACACCAGCACTCAGCGCTCGTCTCAAACCAAGGCCGAAGCCGTCAGTACGCCGACTCTGATTACGTGGACGGAAGAGACGATTCGTAACAACATCCCCAAGAACGTGACGGTGGCGATTCAGATTCCAGACGAGTACTACGTTAAGTATGTGGATAAGCAACTCGCCGGAGACACGGCCGCCGCGAACATTTCCGCAGAAGATAAGAAGAAACGCATCGATGCAGTTAAGAAGATCGTGAATGAGCAAGTGAAGTCGACGGTGGCGATGTCGATCGGCGGCAAGGCGGAAGACGGTCGCGTCGAAGTGAGTTCCTATGTTCGAGTCGAACGGGACGCCGTGCTTGCCAGCCTGCCGGTGATGGACACGGTGACCGGGTTTGTCGCGGAATGGGGCGGAGCGATCGGACTGGCAATCTTCGCCATCTGGGCTCTGCGAATGCTTTCCAAAAGCATGCCCGCGTTGCCGGAACCGCAAGAGCCGAAAATCGTGGCGGATTCTCGGAAGGCGGAAGACGAGGAACCTGAGACGGTCGCGATGGCGGATCAGTCTCGCCGAGACAATCTGCAAGACGTGGTGCGAGATCATCCGGATGCGACCGCTCGTATCGTGAGTCGCTGGATTCGTTCGGCAGAGGCTTGATCATGGATTCGATCAAGAAAGCCGCCATTTTGATTCTGAGCCTGGAGAAAAGCCTGGCCGCGGAAGTGCTTTCGCAATTGCCGAGACATGAAGTCGAAGCAGTCACGCTTGAAATCGCGCAGATGGACGACATCAGCCGCGAACAACAGGACGAAGCAATTCAGAGCTTTTACGCGGAAACGGCTCAACTGACGGCCGTCGAGCGTGGCGGAGTGGAGTTTCTGAACGAACTGCTCACCGAATCACTGGGACCGGAGCGTGCTCGCGAGATTATCGACAACCTGCGGCAATCGATGGATTCCGTGCCGTTCAGCTTCTTGCACAAGACGTCCGCCGACAACCTGCTGACGTTCGTCTTGGAAGAGCACCCGCAGACGATCGCGCTCATCATGTCGCATCTGCCACAGCAATTGGCGGCCGACTTATTGGGCGGATTGCCGGCTAACAAGCAGATTGACGTGATCCGACGCGTGGCGGCGATGGAGCAGACAAGCCCAGATGTGATCCAGGACGTCGAAGGTTCGCTCAAGTCCCGCATGATGAGCATGTTCACTCAGCAGGGTGAGAAGACCGGCGGTGTGCCTCGGGTGGCGGAGATTCTGAACGTGGCCGATCGCATGACGAATAAGGGGATTCTGGAAACGCTCGATACCGACGACAGCGAATTGGCAGAAGAGATTCGCCGGCTGATGTTTGTGTTCGACGACCTGATGAAGTTGGACGACAAGTCGATTCAATCGCTGCTCAAGGAAGTCGACAACAACCAATGGGCGATGGCGCTCAAGGGTGCGTCCGAGGAAATCCGCGACAAGGTGTTGGGCAATCTCTCGCAACGCGCTGCGGACATGTTGCGGGAAGAGATGGAGTTTCTTGGCCCCGTGCGAGTCAGCGATGTCGAAGGCATGCAGCAACAAATCGTCGATGTGGTGCGTCGACTCGAAGATTCCGGCGAGATCGTGGTTGCCAGCGGGGACGGCGATCAATTTGTGTCGTAGGTGCTCGAAAGGTCGTGTGAATGTCGTCGATACGTGCTCCTCGGATTCTCAAGGCCGAATCGGCTCGGGATCTGCATGCGTCGGTGGAATTCAACTTTGACGACATCCGCCAAAAGTGCGACGAGTTCATTCGGTCGACGCAAGAACGCGCCACGCAAATTCTGTCCACGGCACAGACCGAGTCCGTGACCATTCGCGAGCAGGCTCGTCTGGACGGGCTGGCCGACGCGCGGAAGACTGCATTTCAAGACGCGGACGCCGAGATCAACCGTCGCTCGGAAGAACGGGCTCAACAGTTGGTCAACGAGCGATTGCAGACCGCGTTGCCCGCCGTGCAGGCCGCCGTGGACGAGATGGATCGTGAGTTGGATCAGACCGTTCAGCATTGGGAACGTACGGCGGTGGGACTTTCGATCGCCATCGCCGAAAAGTTGATTCACCGCGAGTTGACTGCCTCGCCGCGATTGGTGTTGGAGAATATCTCGGCCGCGTTGAAACTGGCGTCCGGACAGAAGGCGGTGCGAGTGCATCTCAATCCGACGGATGCGGAGACGCTCAAGGATTTCGTGCAGGACATTTTGGATCGGTCGTCGTTGTCGGATGCAACCGTGGTCTTGGATGCCGACTTGGCACGCGGCGGTTGTCTGGTGAAATCGCGGAATGGGTCCATTGACGGTCGGATGGAGACTCAATTGGCCAGGCTGATCGAGGAACTCGGTGTCGACACCTCGATGCATGAACCGGACGTGTCCGCCGGTGCGGCTGCAAAGACGGCGTTGGACACGGAGACGGAGACGAAACCATGATCACGGGATTGGTCGATATCGAACGTCAGGTTCGTCGCAGCATGCCGTTCGGCGTTCGCGGGCATGTTTCGCGGATGGTGGGGCAAACGGTTTCCGTGGCAAGCTTTCCAGCTTCGTTTGGGGCCATCTGTCGCATCGAATTGGATACGGGTGCGTCAATTGAAGCCGAGGTCGTGGGCTTTCATGAGAACGAAACGCTGCTGGTGCCGTATGACCCTTTGGGTGGGATTCGGCGAGGCAACCGCGTGCGATTGGTGCAGTCCGTGCCCGTGGTTCGGGTCGGCGATCGATTGTTGGGACGAGTCATCGACGCCCGTGGAAGATTCCTGGACGCTCGCCCGCCTGCCGCGTGCCCACATCGCGTCGACTTACACGCGGAATCGCAGTCCCCGTTGCGACGACCGCCGATTCATGACGCCTTGTCGACGGGAGTTCGAGCGATCGACGGGTTGCTGACCTGCGGCAAGGGTCAGCGACTGGGCATTTTTTCGGGAAGCGGTGTCGGCAAGAGCGTGTTGATGGGGCAGATGGCTCGCAGCAGTTCGGCCGATGTGAATGTGGTTGTGATGGTGGGCGAACGAGGCCGCGAGGTGCGTGAGTTCATTGAACGTGACCTCGGTCCAGACGGACTGGCTCGCACGGTGTTGGTGATTGCCACCAGCGACGAACCGGCGCTCATGCGATTGCGGTCGGCGTTCTTGGGAACTGCGATTGCCGAGTACTTTCGCGATACCGGACGAGACGTGTTGTTGATGATGGACAGCGTGACTCGCTTTGCATTGGCCCAACGCGAGATCGGTTTGTCGGCCGGCGAACCGCCCGCGACTCGTGGTTATCCCCCGAGCGTGTTTGCGATGCTGCCTCGACTGTTGGAACGATCGGGACGCACGGAACGCGGGAGCATCACGGCGTTTTATACGGTGCTGGTGGAAGGCGACGACACGAACGAGCCGGTGGCGGACTCGGTACGCGGAATCCTCGACGGACACGTGGTGTTGTCGCGACGACTGGCTGAAGCCGCGCATTGGCCGGCAATCGATGTGTTGAGCAGCATCAGTCGGTCGATGAACGCGATCACGACGGAGCCGCACCAGAAATCGGCACAGTTGGCGAAGCGGCTGTTGGCGGCGTACGCACAGTCCGAAGACTTGATCAATATCGGGGCGTACAAGTCGGGCAGTAATTCCATCGTGGATCAAGCGATTCGTTTGCGCGATTCGTTCAACGGGTTTCTGAGGCAGGGGCCTCGCGAAGCGTCGGACTTCAATGAAACCGTCTCGCAGCTCCAGAATCTCGCGAATTCAGCGAATCATCCGAATGCGGTGACTGGTGTGGAGGGATCTGCATCAAGTTCGGGGAATTCGAAGATGAACTCCTCATTTTCCGGGATTCCGGCTGCCGAGTCGAAATGAGTCGAACTTTGTGAAATCCATCTTCCATTCCACCCACGAGGCCAGGCGTGGCTCAACAGGATTCGCAACTGCAATCGTTGCGGCGCTATCGCGAGAACATTCGCGATCAGTATCGCCAATTGATGGCCCAACTCTTGGCCGATGGGCGGCGATTGGATGAACAACGCGGCGCGTTGCAACTCGGGCAACACAACACACTGAGGCAACTGACGCGGGCCGAAGAGAAGGGACAGGTCAACCTCGCCGAGTCCGTCGGGCACCGTCAGCATGTCGCTCACCAATCTTCGAAGATCGAACAACTCAACCGACAACGAGAACTCAACAATCAGCACGTGGAACTGTGCCGACAGTCACTGGTGCAAGCGGATCAAGACGTGCAGGCATTGGTCAACTTGCAAGACAAGCGAATCAGCGAGCAGCGCGCGGCAGGATTGAAGCGGGAACAGATCGAGATGGAGGACGCTTGGAGTTCGATCCAGGCGTCACGGTTTTAGAAAGGACTGATGCATGTTTCGCCCGGCACTAATCGTGTTTTCGACGCTCTGCATGGTCGCGGTGTTGGCGGCTCTGGGTGCTGGCGGGTACTTGTGGTTCAAAGGCCTGATGACGCCGGACACATGGAAAGACGTCAAGACGGCAGTGTTTGGCGAGGACGAAGCCACTCGCGCGGAGAGTGAGCACGGATTCCAGCCGCAACCATCGACTCGCGAATTGATGAACGAACGGATTAAGGGGTTTCTCGAATTGGCGAGTCGCGAATCGGAACTTGCAGCCTTGAAAGACAACCTCACGTCGGAAGCCGATCAATTGCTCGCGAACCAGAGCGCGTTCGAAAAGAAACGCCAGGGGTTTCAGTTGGAACTCAAGGCGTTGAATGAGTCGACGAAGGCCACATCCATCGAACAAGCCCGCGGAGTGCTCACTGCCATGCAACCCGCGGATGCCATGCAGCAACTGATGCAACTGGACGAGCAGGAGTCGATCAAGATTCTGAGCGGCATGCCGGAAAAGACGATTGCCAAGATACTCAAGGAGTTTCAAACCGGCGATCAGACGCAAGCCGACCGTGCTCGTATGCTGTTCCAAGCGATCAGCCGCGGCGGCGAGAAAAAGGACTTGATCGATCAAGAGCGAGGCGAAGTTGATGAGAAGCAATAAGGGGTTGGCCAAAGACGACGAATGCTGGCTAACGTTGATGTAACTCCGAAACCGGACCTCAGACGAGACCGAAGTCGTGAAGACCGACAAGCAAATCTGGCGAATTTTTGCGGCGGTGCCGGAATGGATCTTTTTGTTGACTCAGGAAGTGTCTCCCGGTGAATGCGATCTGCGATCATTGACGGTGAAGGCGCTCGAACGGACCGCCGATGGGCTGCTCGTGCCCCGGAATTCGGCGATGCCGGTCACCGTCATCGAATTTCAATTCCAGTTCGATGACAAAATCTACCCTCGAATCGTGACCGAGATGGCGGCCGCTCAAGTGGCTTACGACATGCGTGTGGTTAAGGGGCTGATTCTGTTTGGTTATGATGAATTGGACCCGGCGACAACGCCGTGGACTCAAGTGGTGCAGTCCTTCAACCTGGGTGAACTTTTTCGAGCGTTTGAAAGCGACCATCCAGAACACCCGCTGGTGTCGGTCTTTAAGCCGTTGATGACTGAAGATGAAGAGGTGCTAACGCGTGAAGCGGCGAACCACTATCGCCAGATTCGAGAGAGTGAACTTGAGGAATCGTTGAAGACGCAGTTGTTGGAAGTGTTCGTTAATTGGCTTGAACAGCGATTTCGCAACAAACAAAAGCAGGAGATTGAAACGATGCTCATTGGTGAATTGCCCGACCTGGAAGAAACGCAGAGCGGTAAGGATCTCATCGCGATCGGCGAAAAGCGGGGCGAAAAGCGGGGCAGACAAGCAGGACTAGTACGGGCTTTGACGTTGCTCTTGAAATCCCGCAGTGAAGATGTGGATGAAACGCTTCTTTCCTCGATTCAGCAGCTTGATGCAGCCGACGCGGATCGCTTGATGGCTCATCTTTTAACCAACCATGCTCCCAATGCCGCGCGGGATTGGTTGGACTCAAATTCCTGATAGTTCAGACGCGAGGACAGTCTTGCTGCGAAAGAATGGAGTCTCACGATGCTGACAAACGGAGCATTGCCGCAGACGGTGGACATCATCCCGTTGGCCAAACCACCCATCCATGTGGATCGAAGTTTGCCCGGTCGTCGCGCGCAGGAAGGACGAACGTCGAATGCCGACGATTCAAGCTATGGGCGATCACTGCAGCGCGAATTGCGCAAGGAACCGCCGGCTTCGGCCAATAAGTCGACTCAGACCGCGCCGGCTGCGGTTGACAATTCTCCGCCGCAATCGAATGACGTCGCGCCGAACCGCACCACAGATCGGACGCCGACAGATCGCGATCAACCGCTGGACGCCGAGTCCAAAACAGAGACCACGCTTGACGAATCCGAGCAGGCAGTCGTCGCAGAAACGCTCAATGATACTCCCGTGAAAGATGAAGCGTTCGCTGTAAAGTTTCTCGACGTCTTGGAATTCCGCCCGGAATCGGATTTGGAGAATCTGCAATCGGAAACGAAAGCATCGGATGTCGCACTTGAGGACACCGCGCTTAAGATTCACTCCGACAGAACGGTGACTGTTGAATCGACTGCATTGGCCGAAGAACAGAGGGCTTCACTCAATACGGTGGTATCGACATCTTTCGTTCTGCAAGCCCCCGCTTCATTCGAACTCGGCACGCAGGCGTTACCAATCCAATCCGTCAGTGAGCAGCAACTTGTGGCGGCCGATCCCGTCACGGAAGTCGTGGCGGCTTCAACGGAGATCGTGCATGTCAACGTGCCTCCGCCGAAGAACCTGCGACTGGCCGCCACTACCCAAGAACGGACTGATGACACCGAGGTTCGAGCAGCCCGGTCGTCCGCGCAGGCAATCGGCAACTCACAGCCGCCCGAATCGCTATTTGCCTCGACGTCGATACGGGTTGGTGAACATCGAGCGGTCGCCGTGCCGATCGCTCGGCAGACCGAGGGCGAGGGCGTGGAGCAAGTCCGCGTCACTGAGGTCATTACGAAGCTGGTTGACGGACCGGGGCCTCGGCTTGACGCCGGGCCGACGATTCCAAACACACAGCGCGTGGAGCCTGGATCGACGGTCGTCGTCGCGGCGGCGGAACCGGAAGTTCCAGTTGATCAGGCCCGTGTCGTCGAACGCGTGAGTCAGATGATTCGCACGTCCGAACAATCCGGCCGAGTCTTGCGAGCCCGCCTGCATCCGCCGGAACTCGGGGCACTGCAAATCGAGGTGACGCGCGGTGCGACAGGGATCATCGCTCGGCTGGATGTCGAGACTCCGGCGGCACATCGCTTGATCATGGATCACATCAGTCAGCTTCAGGACGCCTTGTCGCTTACCGGGCATGTGGAACGTATCGACGTGCAGATCGCTCCATCCAGCGAATCCAACACGGACGAAGCTCCGCCGGATGCGTGGTCATTCGGGGGGCAACAGCAATCCGAAGACAACGATGGTCGGCATCAAGACGAAAGTACTTCGCAAGACCAGCGATCTGCGAATCAAGACGAACCTGCCGACGATTCGGGCGAGCAGGCGGTTCATTCGGATCCACGGGTCGAGCCACACAGTCGCAGCATCAATCTTTCGGAATTGGACATCGCAATCTAGTTATTCTCGCCGCGCCAAATACTGGCATTTTCGAGTTTCGTCAAACCGGCAATAATTGCCGGAAGGT
>JAQBZS010000181.1 GCA_027622115.1 Planctomycetota bacterium
CTACATCAAATGCCGGTTTAATTTCAGCGTCGCCCCTTAATCCGTTTAACCCGTAGCCGAAGGCGCAGGCGTTGTTCGCCAAAACGCCTGCGCCTGCGCCTTCGGCTACGGGTTAAACGACGTGCAGCCTGTCCGGCGACAAAGCGTCTTGAACAGCGACCAGAAACAGCCACTCAGTCCGAGGTGACTCATGTTGAAAATCGATTTTGGAACGGTCGGGCGTAAGGGAACGTTTTGCGACGGGATGACTCGTCGACATGCCTTGCGAGTCGGATCGCTGGGACTTCTGGGTGGGCTAACGCTGCCTCAACTCTTGCAGGCCGAAGCCACCGCCAAGCAACCTCTCGCGTCGAAAGCGAAGTCCTGCATCTTTCTGTTCCTGGAAGGCGGCCCACCGCACCAAGACATGTGGGATCCGAAACCGGAAGCACCGGCCGAGATTCGCGGACCGTTCGCACCGATTTCGACAAATGTGCCGGGCACGTTCGTCACCGACCAATTGCCGCTCTGTGCCAAGATCGCGGACAAGTACTCGATCCTGCGCAGCCACAGCCATCGGGACAACGGACACAGCACCGGGTACCACTACGTGATTACCGGACGCCGATCGACATTCGCCGATGGAGACAACCCGGTCCCGAACAATGAGTATTTCCCATCGTTGGGATCGATTGTGGCTCGGCAACTCGGCCCGCGAAGTTCCGTTCCGGCCTATATCAATCTGCCGCATCCGATGGCGGGTGGCGGTCCGGGATTCTACGGAGCCGAATATGCGCCGTTCGTCATCGAAGCAGACCCCACGCAACCGGACTTTGAGGTCAAGGACCTCGCACCCGTCTCTGGTTTGTCGCAACGTCGCATCGACAACCGCAAGCGATTGCTCGCGGGGATCGACGGATTCGAACACAGCGTTCACGGTCCAGCGAAAGTGATGTCGTCGTATTACCAAAAAGCTCGCAGCCTAATGACGTCGAAGGAAGCCAAGAAGGCGTTCGACATTCATGCCGAACCGGAATCCGTGCGTGCGAAATACGGGCACACGCAGGTTGGCCAATGCGCGTTGCTCGCGCGGCGTCTCGTGGAAGGCGGTTGCCGATTTGTAGGCGTTGATGCACCCGGCTGGGATGTCCACTTCAATTGCTTCCCCAGCTTGAAGACCGATCTGATCCCTTACACCGATCGCGCCTTCTTTACATTGATCACGGACCTCGAAGAACGGGGTCTGTTGGACGAGACCCTGGTCGTCATGATGGGCGAAATGGGCCGTACGCCTCGGATCAATGCGCAAGCAGGTCGAGATCATTGGTCCATGGCCCAGACCGTGATTTTCGCGGGAGGCGGCATCAAGCCGGGCCAAGTCATCGGCGCGACCGACAAGACGGCATCGGCTCCAGTCTCGGATCCCGTAAGCGTGAACGACCTCCTGTGTACGATTCATCGTCTAATGGGGATCGACCCACAGCACCACCATGTCGGCCCGCTCGGTCGGCCCGTTCCGCTGACCGATGGCGGCAAGGCAGTGGACGCGTTGCTGTTGTAATTCAGAGACGAGTTCTGAACCCAAGTTTCTCACATTCCGGGGTCAGGCTTACGGCTTTCAGATTTCGCGGGTTGACGTTGTTGATGAATTCCACGTCGAACGCCGCCAAATCTGAAATACGTAAGCCAGACCCCGATCCCGGGTGAAGTAAGCGTGATGAGTGACTCGTCACCGAGAAGCGTCGAGTTCGGCAGGGTGCCGTCGAATTTACGGATGTGTCTTCAGCCGGACAGCGGAAGTCTCGTGCTGGGGTTCCGTTGCGCTCTGCCCCAGGCTCTGCTGCCGCCGCTCCGCAGCTGGAAGTGGGAGTCAATTGATTCCCACTTTTGAATTCAGACCCGACTCCCGAAGCCATTCGAGGAATACACGATGAACACTACCGACAACCCCACGATCTTCAGTCGTCGCAACATGCTGCGACGGCTCGGCAGTGTTCCCGGCATGATCGGAGCATCGGCGTTTCTGGCGCAACAGAGCCTGAGTGAAACCGCAGGCGCGTCGAACAGTTCCGGCTGTCATTTTCCGCCGCGTGCTAAACGAGTGATCCACCTCTTCATGAATGGCGGTCCGTTTCAGGCGGACCTATTCGATCCAAAACCGGCATTGCTGAAGTACGCCGGTCAGCGCCCGGAAGGCGCGGACTTGGTCACGGAACGTCCCACCGGCGGACTGTTGCCGTCGCCGTTCAAGTTCCGTCCGCGTGGCGAGAGCGGCGTCCCGGTCAGCGACTTGCTGCCGCACATCAGCCAACACATCGACGACATCTGTGTGTTGCGATCGCTGCATGCTGACAATCCCAATCATGGCCCGGCACTCTTGCAGATGAACAACGGCACGATCCTGCCGACGCGGCCCAGCATGGGAGCTTGGTTTCAGTACGGATTGGGAACGGAAAACGAAAACCTGCCCGGCTACGTCGTGCTGTGCCCCGGTCGGCCCGTGCGGTTTTCGATTCTGTGGAATAGTGCGTTCCTGCCCTCCGCTTATCAGGGCACCTACATCAATCATTCGTCGACCGATCCGACGAAAATGATCCCGCACCTTCGCAACAAGAAATGGGACCAGACCGCTCAGCGCCGGCAGCTCGACCTATTGCGACAACTCGACGCCGAAGTCCAACAGCAAAGAGGTCGTGACCAGGCGTTCGACGCGAGGATCCAGTCGATGGAGACCGCATTCCGCATGCAGTTTCAGGCCAGCGACGCCTTCGAACTGAATCGCGAATCGCAGCAAACACGAAAAGACTACGGCGAAGGCCACTTCGCGAACGGTTGTCTGCTGGCGCGGCGGCTGGTGGAACGCGGCGTTCGCTTTGTGCAGGTCTATTACGGCAACGGGCAACCGTGGGACACGCATTCGAACCACGACAAACAGGTGCCAAACCTGTGCAAGACCATCGATCAACCCATTGCGGCATTGTTGGCCGATCTCAAGCAGCGTGGCCTGCTGGATGACACGCTGATTATCTGGGGCGGAGAATTCGGTCGGACGCCGACTTCCGAAAACGGCAGCGGTCGAGACCACAACCATCACGGATTCGGCATGTGGCTGGCCGGCGGCGGCGTTCGCGGCGGCATGACCTACGGCGAGAGCGACGACTTCGGTTTCAAAGCCGCCCACAACCGGATGCACGTCCACGACTTACACGCGACGATCCTGCATCTGCTGGGTCTCGATCACGAGCGACTCACATTCCGACACGCTGGCCGCGACTATCGTCTCACCGACGTTCATGGCCAAGTGGTTCGCGAAGTCCTGGCGTGATCAACGGCAACTGCGACGTGCCATTATTATCGCCGTCACACGGACATCCTGCGAAGTCGTGCCGGCGGGGATGGTCACTGTCTGGCTGGTGAAATGCTGCAGGTCGCCGTCGCTTGTCGTGCCATCCGTCGTGCTGACGTCAACCGTCACATCTTCGGCGAATTCATGAGACAACGTGATCGTGAACGTCAGCCCCTCAACCGCCTCGTCAGCCGCTGCATCAGCGATTGACAGACCCAGTGGTGTCCCTGTGGTGTCGCTCGTCTGCTCATTTGTCAAAGTTCCCGTGTGAACAAAGTTGGAACCACCACTGGTGATCGTCCCAGACAGGTCAGCCGCCGTGGATCCTCGCGTGTTACCGGCCACTGCGGAATCCGTCAGCGTGACCGTTCCCTGAGTGCTGTGAATTCCGGCCCCACCTGTCCCTGAACTGTTCCCGAAGATCGTGCTGCCACTGATTGTCAGAGCACTGCCTTCAAACTGAATCCCGCCACCGGACTTTGTGGAGGCTGCCATGTTCCGCACGTGACCGTCAGCGTTTCGGTCGCCTCTGGCGTTGTGTCTCCGATGACCGGGACACGGATGGTTCGCGTTTCGGCGTCCGTCCCGTCGAAGGTCAGCGTACCGGCCGATTGTTCGTAGTCATTTCCGGCAACAGTCGCGCTCCCGTCGGCGGTGGCAAACGAAACGGTGACTGGCACATCCACCGCTCCCGTCAGCGTGACCGTGAAGACCAGATCGGTCGTCCCGTCATCGGCTTCCTCGATACTGGTGTCGCTGATCGACAGCTCGCATCGAACAGATTGACCGTGTCATTGGCGGTCGTCCCGGCATTGACGGTGACCTGTTCGACCGTCGCGCCGGTTTGAGCGGATCCAAAGGCGATCGTGCGATCGGATGAGTCGTCTGCTGTGTCATCACCGTCACCGCCCATCAGGATGGTGGGCAGCGTGATGTTGGTCATGGTCACACTGTCGTCGCCACTGCCGCCATTGAAGTAGAGTTGATTTCGCCGGGATCGATTGGCCGGCGGTTCGCAAATTCGTCGGCATTCAACACCAGCGTTCCGTCCGGCAGATTCGGATCGGTGCTGATGTGTCCCAGTCCAGGATCGCACTTCACGTCGAAGCTGAAGATCTCCTCGTCGACGATGTCGATGTCGCCGTCGATGCTGAAGAAGAACAGGTCGACTTCATAGAACAATCGCACAAAGGCGTTCAGGCTGCCGTGCGTGTCGAAGACACACAGACCGGGGATGTCCGGTTCGGCGGGAATCTTGGCGTTGGCGGCCAGTTCGTCGAGGTAAACCTTGCCGTTGCCGTCGGGGGCGTTCCAGTTGAAGTCGAACTGGCCGGGCTGGGCTGGGCTGGGCGATGTCGCGCTGTTCGCCTTCAGCGGGTATGTGTCGCAGGAATCGCGCCTGGAAATTTTTGGGATGTCGAGCGGGATCGGCTGAATGAGACGCTCGTCTGCTACGACAGTCGAGCCAACGGGTGGGATCTGGCTGACAAGGAACTTACTTGCGATGCTTGTTGCTGAAGTGGCGGCGGACGCCGAAGCTGACCGTCAGCCGCCGCGTAGGGTCCGGGATTTTGAACCACTCTCCCCCTTCCCTCATCCGCGTCAGAAAATTTGCTTACAACGTGTTCCGCCAACCCAAACAACTCAACCAAGGAATCGAACCAACATGGATCGCACTGGAACGGATGCACTACCGGCGATGGTCAAGACTAAGATCGTGGCCACGGTCGGCCCCGCGTGTGGCGAGGTGTCGCAATTGAGCGGCCTGGTGCAAGCCGGCGTCGATGTCTTTCGGCTCAACCTCGCCCACGGCAAGTACGAATGGCTGGAAGCGGTCGTCGCCGGCATTCGACAGGTCGAACAGTCGTTGGGTCGGCCGATCGGGATCCTCGGCGACTTGTCCGGGCCGAAGATCCGGCTGGGAATTTTGCCGCCGAATGGCCTGCTGTTGAATATGGGCGATCGAGTCGAATTCGCGCGTTCCGCCGACGCAGCCAACCCACGCGTTCTGGTGTGTACCTACGCAAACCTCATTGATGATCTTCGCGAATCGGATCGCGTCATTCTGGCGGACGGCATCGTAGTCTTGCGCGTGCTGGAAAAAATCAGCGATGAACGCGTTGTCTGTGCCGTCGAGCAACCGGGCCTGATTCGCAGTCGGCAAGGCGTCAACCTGCCCGGTGTCAAACTGAGCACTCCCAGCCTGACCGAAAAGGACCGCGCGGATCTCGCCTGGGCGCTCGGTCAAGACGCGGATTTCATCGGTCTGAGTTTTGTCAGACACAGCGACGACATCCATGAATTGCGAAGCGTGATCGCACAAGCCGCGCCGCGTCACGTCCCGCAGATCGTCGCCAAAATCGAAAAACCGGAAGCGATCAACGACTTGGAAGGCATCATCGATGCGACGGACGCCGTGATGGTGGCTCGCGGGGATCTCGGCGTCGAAGCGGACATCACCCGAGTGCCCGTGCTTCAAAAACGGATCATTGCCTTGTGCAACGAACGCCGCGTCCCGGTCATCACCGCCACGCAAATGCTGGACAGCATGCAGCACAGCGAATTCCCCACGCGAGCCGAAGCGAGTGACGTGGCCAACGCGGTCTTGGACGGCACGGACGCGGTGATGCTGTCCGCGGAAACCGCTGTCGGCGACCACCCGCAACACACCGTGAATATGATGAGCCGCATCGCGGAAGCCGCTGAACCGCTCGTGAGATCGCGCAGTGCCTTGGAACCGCCCGAGTTGTCGGAAAACTGGACACCGCCAATCTCCGATGATCACCGCATCACGCTGGGAATGACCACGGGGGCCAGCATCACGGCCGATCAATTGGACGCGGACCTGATTTTCGTGGCAACTCGATCCGGTCGGGCGGCGATGGCGATGTCGGCGCTACGAGGCCAAGTGCCGATCATCGCGTTGACGGATCGAGTCGACACGGCGCGCCGTATGTGCCTCTATTGGGGCATCACGCCGGTCGTCACCGAGGCCATCGACCGTTCACCGGAACAATTGCTGAAGTTCGCGGTGGAGTGGGGCGTCAAGAATCAGTTGCTGAAATCCGGAGACCGCCTCGTCATGATCGGATCCAGTGGGTGGTCGAAGCAAAGTCACGGTCATGACCTAATTATCGTGCATACGCTGCCGTAGTACGGGATGCGCCCGCGACTCGGCGAGCAGACGCTCGGCAACCAGATGCTGCTCGTGACCGGCCCGGATGCGTCCGCGCGAGTCTATTCCACCATCGAAGGCCGCGAGTTGCAGTCGATCGCCTCGGCGGCCACACTTCGCAGCGCCACGTTTACGCCCAACGGTCGAGCCGTCTTGATTGGCGGCGACGAACAGCGGATCCACACCTGGCGATTCATTTCACCGATCGCGGTACGCAGCCTGACGGGCCACGGCGGCGGAGTGTACGGAGTGGCATTCAGTCCCGACGGAAAACTCGTGGCGTCTTGCAGTGCGGACGCGACCGTCCACATCTGGAACGCGGAAACCGGCGATCAAATCCGTTCGATGACCGGTCACGCGGGTTTGGTGTCGGCCATCGATTTCAGCCCGGACGGTGCATTGCTCACATCGGGCGGCGCGGACAACTCGGTGCGTCTGTGGGACGTGTCCGGCGGACGGCAGTTGAAACAGTTAGCCGCGTTGGAAGGCCCGTGTACACCGTCGCCTTCAACCCAACCGGCTCCAGTGTCGCGGTCGCCGGGGCGGACAAGAAGGTTTCGATCTACACCGTCGCCACGGGTGTCTTACAATGAGAAATCCGCCAACACGAAGACTTCATCTACCGAGTCATGTTCAACAAGACCGGCACGCGGCTGTTGTCCTGCGGCTACGGCGGCCACATCAGCGTGTGGAACACGGCAAACGGCACGGCATTATTCAGCGAAATAATCAGCCGAGTCGCACACTCGGCCGCCTGCACCGCCGACGGCACCCGAATTCTTGTCGCCGGCGGCAACGGATCCGCCAACTTCGTGGACCTCCCCGCAACCGCGCGATAAACCCGGCCGATCGCACTCGTTCAGCGCCGAATACAGCCGGCGGCAATCACCAACATGGAAGTAAATAGCAAGCAAAAGCTCGATGGTCCGGGACAGAAACTCCCGCAAGTTCCTGCACCTGCGAAAGACTCAGTACTTCATCATAAATGCGAATATCATCGAGCCTCGCGCTAGGAGACCAGTAACGGTCATGTCCGTTTCGCTCGCCGGTGCTGCGATCAAAACAGCTCGAAGCGTTTCATCGTCACGTGTATTTCACGATCGGCAACCGGCACGGTTAACGGGACTGCGCCGCGAGCCGAGCGATGGTGCTGCCAAAACGAGGGTATTAACCGCAGGGCGGCGGTCAGCATTTCAAGCTCGCGGTTTGATATCTCTCGCGGCTGACCTCGATCGACGAAGTAAGCCAGTGGCCAGGCTTCCGCACCAGCCACAACCCAACCAAATTGGTCGGCCGCGGCTACGTCGTCCGGAGCCTGGAAGCTGCGGTCGTTGTAGGACATTCCGATCCCATGCAGATGAGACGCCTCTTCTTCGGATGTCTCGCGGTCGCCCGTTGCGAACAACAGCTTGAGACTTAACTTGTCCACATGCAGCATCACGCCCAGTTCCAATCCCATTTGCCCCATCACAATGCCGTACCACGGATGGTCGCCCAGTTCGGAACAACGCATTTCGACAATGTCCTCGGGGCGGACTCGAGACCACGGTGCTGCCCGGTAGAACTCGGCCGCCGCCGCGAAGTAGTCGCCCAAGACCGCCGGCGTGAATGCTGGATTCGCCACCATCGCCGTAATTGGTGATTTATCTTGTTGCGAGAAGTTCGACTTCAGGTCCGCAAAAAACTCGTCCAGCGTTTCGAATTTGCCCACCACGCATTCGATGCCATGTTCCGCGAGGAAGTCCGCGATCATCACGCGGTCATCTTGCGTGCCGACTCGCACCCGGCCCGGACGCACGGGATCGCCGGCGGCGGGAAGTAGCATGGTCTTCGTCAATTGTTGACGGACCTGCTGTGAGTCTGGCTCGTCCAGTAGCATGTGGTTGCCGACAATGAATTGATCATTCACATCCGCAACAATCAGACACACCGGTTGAACGGGCTCGCCGTCCTCGCCGGGAACCCAAATCTTGAGCTTCTGCCATGCAATTTCCCACAACAGATCATGCTGAATCGGCAGATCAAGCAGGTCTGCCGGATCGCACTCCGCGTGTTGTGCCTGGCAATGTTGTCTCATCCGCAACGCCATCCGGTTCACGTGCTCGACATCTTCGCACATGTGCGCGGTGATGCCGATCGCGGTCAGCCGACGTTTCATGGCCTTAAGCAAGTCCGGATCCGCAAAGTGAATCTGGCAAGGCCGCCGGCGCGATCCGTCCGCGACCATCTCTGACATCAACGCGCGGAGCGCATGTGACGTCACCGCATTTTCGTCGCGAGGAAATTCGGCGATTGCGGGAGTTTCGGCGCGACTGACAATGAAGACCGCTCCGATGTCCTTGCTGACTTCCTGGTCAACCACGCACAACCAGCATTCTTCGACGATCGGCAATTCTTTGACCTGCGGTCGCAAACGCCGAATCTCCTGTTCGAGATCGTCCGGGTAGGCGATTGCCGGTTCCTCGGGTTCAGGCCGGCAGTCGGGATAGGTTTTTCGCAACCACGTCACGGCTCCTGGTGTGGACTTCCACAGCGAAAGGAACCCCTGCGAATAAACCTGGGCTTCGTCTTCGCCGCCCCAGGCGACGCCTCCGAATTGTTCGTACCGCGTTTCACGAGCACCGGTCAGCAAGGGGACCACATGCTGGTTGGCATCGACCGCCGCCGCCAAGAGCCGGCGAGTGCCAGGCGTGTCTCCTCCGCGGCGAAACGCTGCCAGAGCCCGCGAAAACGCGAACGTCACGGACGCTTCGTCTGGAAATCGATTCATTAACTTCTCGGCTTCGTCCCAGCGATTCAGCCGCAGATAATTCTCGACCAACAGCCACCGCACGCCCTGATTGTCTTCCGGGTTGAGCCGCAGCATGTCCTGCATGTGCTCGACGGCGGCCTCGATCCGCGCGTCTTCGATCAAGCAATTGACGAGCGCCAAACGGGCCCGCATATACGGTCGCGTTTCCCAGATTCCCCAGAAGTGGCCCGCGTTCCGGCGGAACATCGCGGCCCCGAGCAACTGCTCCGCCAGCTCGACCGTTTCGCCGGCCAGCCCCAACGCCAACTGCCGGTGGGGAGTGATTTCGATTGTCAACACGCGCGCATCAATGTGGTTTTCGTCGGCCTGCATGGCCTGCGTCGCGAGCTTCAGCCTCTGGCTCGCGGAAGACGCTTGGAGTGCCCGTTCGTAGATCGCGTCAGCCGGAGATTCCTCACCGGCCGGACACCCATCACCGAACATGCCCAACGCCTTCGCCATCTCGCGTTCCATGAGCCGGCGGTCGGGCAGTTGCTCTTGGACGACGGTGAAGCCGGATGGTTGGGTCGGCGATCCAGACTCCTGTTTGTTTTTTCGTCGTTTTGTGACCTTTGCCGCGCGCTTGGAACCGTTTTTTCTGCGTCGTGACATGACTTGCCATCCTTGTGATTGTGCCCGGTTGGCGAT
>JAQBZS010000182.1 GCA_027622115.1 Planctomycetota bacterium
CCTGCGGCTGACGGTTAACTGACGGTTAAGCAATCCAACCTTGAACGTGCAGAGATGCAATGTGTCACCACTAAAAGGAGCGCGACCCGATGACTACCGAAAAATTGCCGAAGCCGAACAACCCCACGCCTCCGAAATCCCCCAATTCTCAGAATAATACCGCTGTGCCGCCGAAGAGTGACGGTGCATCCGATATTTGGGATCCGCTCGCGTACTATCCTCGGTTCGTGCCACTTGATCCGCAGATCACGCCGCGACGCTGACAACCGCAAACGCGAAATAACGATGGGGCAAGAATTCGTCTCGCCTCAATCTTCAGACGAACTCGCCATGATGCACTCCGGTAAACTCCGGATGAACAGCGGTCCGTACTGCTTGGTGCGAACGCGCGGATCAAGGATGACAACTTGACCCGTATCCGTCTTACTGCGGATCAGTCGCCCGAAGCCCTGCTTCAATTTGATGATGGCTTCCGGTACCTGGTAGTCCATGAACGGATTGCCGCCTCGACTGCGAATCAACTCCAACCGAGCCTCCAACAGAGGATGGTCGGGCACGCTAAACGGCAACTTTGCGATGATAACGTTCTTCAAGTCGTCGCCCGGAACGTCCACGCCTTGCCAGAAACTGTCCGTGCCAAACAGGACACCGCGTTCCGCCTGCTTGAAGCGATCCAACAACAGCGTACGCGGCATGCCCTCGCCTTGTGTGAATAGCGACATTCGTTGTTCGCGAAACCACGGCAGCAGTCGCGACGCACAGCTTTGCAGCATGCGATAACTCGTGAACAACACGAATGCTCGCCCTTCCGTGGCGGCGACCTGAATTCGAATTTGATCGCACACTGCCGTTTCATAGCTGTGTGCTTCGCGAGTCGGATCCGGCATGCGATCCGGCAGGATCAGCCGCACCTGCTTCGAATAATCAAACGGACTGCCCAACTTGAGTTCGATGCAATCGGTCAGGCCCAGCCGATCCTTGATGAAGTCGAAACTCTGTTTGCCCACTGCCAACGTGGCGCTGGTCAGAATCACGGTCTCCACCGCGTTGAACAGTTCGTCCGCGAGCACCGGGCCGATCTCGATCGGAGCACAGACCAATTTCGTCCCAGTCTGCTGCCGGCCGGTCAATTCCATCCAATACACGCTGTTGGACCGCGATTGCTCGACCCATTCATCAATGACGCCCGCCAAGCCGAGGCATCGCTCGCCGGCGCTGGATAGCTCGATCTTTTGCTCTTCCGCTTTGACTTGGTTCGCCGCGACGGAAATGCGACCGCCGAGTTCTCGGAGTTGGCTGCTGAATTCCGATTTGATGCCCGACGGCTTCATGAAGCGACCGTTACTGGTTGCACCGGACCGATGCAGCGACGCACGCACATCGAAGAAAAAGTCATCCGCCAGATGACGCAGGAACGTGACCAACTGCTGGCACTCGATCAAGTTGTGGACGTAAAGCAGCCCGCGTTGGGCTCGATCGTTGTAAAGCCGATTGAAGAGAAATTCGATCTGCCCGCTGGTGACGGTGATGCCCATATGATCGGCGGCCACGGATTCCACCGTGTGGGCTTCGTCCAGAATGACGCACGAGTAATCCGGCAACACCGACGCACCTTGGCGACGCAACGCCAAGTCCGAAAAGAACAACGCGTGATTCACGACCAGCACGTCCGCATTCCAGACTCGACGACGGGCTCGATAGTAAAAGCAGTCGTTGTAAGTCGGACATTTCTTGCCCAGACAATTGCCATGCTCGCTGGCAACTTCGTCCCACACCGTCGGCAGCGGACGAAACTCCAGATCCGAACGGCTGCCGTCGCTGGTGTCCTTGGACCAGGCTGTAATGCCGCGCAGCTGGTCCTGTTCTTCCGGCTCCGTGAGCAAACCGAGTGACCGCTCGACGGCGACGTTCATTCGCCGCAGGCTGATGTAATTCGAGCGTCCCTTGACCAGCACCGCAGAGAACTCGACCGGCAAGACCGAGTTCAAAAACGGGATGTCGCGATAGATCAACTGCTCTTGCAAGCTGATGGTGTTGGTGGAGACCACGATCCGCGGTCGTTTTTTCTTTTCGCCGGTTTGGCCGCTTGAAGAAGTTGAAGCAGCCTCGGCAGCCGACTCACGTTGAGCGACGGCCAGAATTGCGGGAACCAAATAAGCGAAGCTCTTGCCGACTCCCGTACCGGCCTCGACCAGTAAATGCCGTTTTTCGCCGATCGCCTGTTCGACCGCTTGAGCCATCTGAAGTTGCTCGGGTCGACTTTCATAATTGGCGAGCCGCGCTGCGATGCGACCGTCTTCTCCGAGGATGGCTTGGCAGTCGAGCGTCATCGCGTCCTGCACAGACCCACGAGGCACATGTCATCGCTTTGAGTTTGTCCGGCACAGAATTTCTCGACGTCCGTAACGATTCCTTTCACGAGTTCATCTACGGATCGGGGGCCTTCAGCGACATAGGCCGCCAAGCGTTTGCGATCGTAGATTTCGCGGTCTCGCCGCATCGCCTCGGTAATTCCGTCCGTATAGAACAGGCACAAGTCGCCGATTTCCAGAGACAGAGTGACTTCATCAAATTCCTGCTCGGCCACGATCCCCAAAGGCATGCCGGCTTCCTTGCGAGCCACCCAATCGATCGATCCATCGGCATGCCGCAGCAACAACGGCAAGTGCCCTGCGTTCACGACGGTCAGCGTGTGTTCTTCGACATCCAATAATGCCATCGAAAACGTAATAAAACGGTGGCCCAAACCACTGGTCGAGATTTCGCCGTTCAAGCCTTCCAGGGCCTTGGACAACGACGGACTGGTCAAGAGATGGTATCGCGCGGCCGAATACAACCGGGCCATTAATAGGGCTGCGGGAATTCCCTTGCCGGCGACATCGCCCACGGCCACGGCAATCCGGCCGTTGGGTAAGTTAATGAAATCGAAGTAGTCACCGCCGACGTCCTGCGCCGCCTCGTAGTATTCCGAGAATTCATAGCCGTCCGCCTTGGGAGGCTCGTTGGGCAAGAATCCCAACTGAATCTGACGAGCGATTTCGAGATCGCGATGGAATTCACGCTGCGCCAATACTTGCTCGTGCAGCGCTGCGTTTTCAACCGCGACACTGGCATGACAGCCGATACTGACCAAGACGTCCAAATCATCTTGCGAAAACTGCTGCCGGATATCGCTGGTATCGACTTGAATCACGCCGACACCCTTGCCGTCTGAATCCTGTAACGGCACGCACATCATTGATCGAATCCGCAGCCCCGCCAGGCTTTCCGAATTCTGGAATCGACTGTCATCCAATGTGTCACTGCTCAGGATCGCGTCGCCGGTTTGAATGGCTTGTTGGAGGATCGTCTGACTGAGTCGGATACGGTCGTCGGACCGCGGATTGCGAAACTTGGTTGCCTGATACGTGACCTTCATTGTGTCACGATCCAGCAACACGATGAACCCATCGTCGGCCTGCGGAAAGACCTTGAACAGGCCCACCAACATCCGATCCAGGACGCTGCGCAATTCGAGCGCTTCGCCGACGGACTTGATGATTTCGAGAATGGCGGCGAGTTTGACTTCCGGTTTGACGGTGAGCCGAAAATTGCTGCCGGACCCGGCGGAGAGGGTCGTCAGGATCGAAGACGCTTCGCTGTTGGGGTCGTTCTCGATCGGCGGAGTGGGCGTGAAGACTGGTTCGATGACCGTCTTGGCCGATGTTCCCGACGCGACAACGTCACTCGTCGAATAATCCGATGATGACGGCAAGTCCGAGGGACCAACCGGCATTTTCAGGTGGAAGCTGAACACCATGTCGCAGATTTTCAGCGTATCGCGGTCGTTGAGTTCCACCCGGCGTTCGATGGCGGTGCCGTTGACGAAGCTGCCGTTGCGGCTCCGGAGATCCTCGAAATAGAACCGACCGTGATTCTCAAGAATCCGTGCGTGGTGACGGCTGACCGCGACGTTGTCCAGCACGATGGCGTTCTGAGGATGTCTCCCCATCACCATGATGTCACCGTGCAGTTGCACGATTTGCCCAGGGCAAGTGCCTTTTTCCACTCTCAAAAACGCCAAATCGTCGCCTACCTTTCGCGGGCCGCCGCCAAGTCGGGAGCCATTTCCTAGTCTGAAGAAGCGGGACAGGCACCCACATGTTGAGTTTCGGAATTGAATTGGCTCAACACGTGGGAGCCAGTCCCGGTTTTTCAGAACGTTTCTACTGTTTGCCGCAATAAATTCATGCTCAGTTCAGCGTCCGAGATTCTATCGGCGACAAACTGAGAGGGTCAATCTGGTGGGCAAACGTCGCAACGTCGTGGGTTCTTTCATCTGTCCGTTCGCGCACAAAAAAGCGTCGAGGATCACTCGACGCTTCGTCTGCTTATCAGTTGCTGGTTCGGCCTTCGATTAGGCTTTTTTCGCGTCTGCGGGAGCTGCTGGCGGAGCTGGCGGAGCTGGCGTAGCGCCTTCCACCGGGGCGGTTGGTACGACTTCAGTTGCGCCGCCGGAACCACCGTGAACCGGTCCACAGCACTTTGGCGGCGGAACGCAGCACTTTGGCGGCGGAACGCAGCACTTCGGCGGCGGCACACAGCACTTCGGCGGCGGAACGCAGCACTTCGGAGGTGGTGTGCAACACTTCACCGGCTTGCAGCATGAACCAGAGTGATTCGATTTCAGAAAATCAAACAGACCGGCATCAACTTGAGTCGTCAACGACAGTGTCACCAGCGTAGCGAGAACTGCACCCATCAATTTGCGAATCATGGCGTACCCCTTCAGAGAAGAAACAGGCAACTTCAGACCGCTCGCTTGAACTCACAAACGCGCGGAACTGGACGAGTAGGAAATACAGGATATTTGGGGTGATTGGGGATGTCAATCAATTCGTGAATTTGGAGTGTATGAGAGGTGTGGGTAACTGATCGGCGTTTCCACCATCCGAATGACTGCCGGAATCTGAACGTTGCCATCGTCCAGGAATCCCTTGAATTGTCTCGCGTCCCTGTGGCTCAAACGAACTGTCATTCCAACGAACACTGCCGGCCCCTCGTGATCCTTGCGGCAAATTGCGGCAAATTGTTCGGCCTAGCCTTTTCAAGTGCTAATTGCGAAACTGCCCGGCTCGATTTTCGACCGCTTCCGAGTTTGGTCGTGAATCTTTCCAAACGTCAGTCTCAAGTCTCTCTTGGAGGCACCCCACTTATGGCCAAAGAAGAGGCCATTGAAGTCGAAGGTCGCGTGACCGAGGCATTGGCCAATACCCAGTTTCGCGTTGAGTTGGAGAACGGACATCAGGTTCTGGCTCATGTTGCGGGAAAAATGCGCAAGCACTTCATCCGAATCGTTCCCGGTGACCGAGTCTTGGTTGAAGTTTCCCCATACGATCTCAATCGCGGTCGCATCGTTTATCGCGAGCGTTAGCAGCCCACCGAATCCACCGTCCAGCCCTGGATGGTCCCGCCGATTCGCCCGCACTCCGGCTTCGCCGATTCAATCGTTTGCTTGAAGCCACTCCCAAGCGTGCCGAGTTCCGCTTTGCATCCACGCTCGATGGCAGTGCTGCGCCGTGTCGTCATTGAATCCCGACTTGAATCTCTAAAACTGCATGCCTTCATCATCCACGCCAATCGCGGCGGTTTCTCCGACTGTCGTGTCGGCACGTCGCGGACGCTATTTCCCCGGTTGGACGATGTTGGGAATCTCCGCTGCGGCTCAGTTTCTGTCGGCGCCCGGCCAGTCGTATTCCGTAGCCGCCTTCAAGGATCCCATGCGGCAAGGACTGGCGATTTCCGAAACCAATTTCGCCGCTGCTTATGCCGTGGCCACGATTGTGAGCGCGTGTCTGCTGCCGTTTGTCGGACGTTTGGTGGATCGGTTTGGCGCACGCGTCATGCTGCCGGTGATCGCCGCGGGCCTGGGAACCGCGTGCCTGGGGATGTCGACCGTGGAGTCGCTGACCGAACTGTACGTAGCGTTCGGGTTTGTCCGCAGCTTGGGTCAAGGCGCGCTGTGTCTCGTGTCAATCTGGTTGATCGGCGAATGGTTTGAGCGGAAACGCGGATTCGCCACGGCTATCGCCGGCGTTGGCGGCGGTCTCTCGGTCATGACCATCCCCGTGCTGAATCATTGGCTGATCGAATCCTACGGGTGGCAAACCGGTTGGATGGTCTTGGGAGTCACCGTGTGGGTGGTGCTGATCATTCCCGTCATCGTACTCGTGCGAGACCGCCCTGAAGATCTCGGACTGCATCCGGACGGTCTGGCTCCAGCACGCATCGACGAACCTGACTTGAACGAAGCGCGTCATCGCCAACCAAAAAGTCCGACAATCACTCCCACCGGCGAGTCATGGACGGTCGGCGAGACGGTGCGCGATCCGACGTTTTGGAAGCTCTTGTCAGTCCCCACGACCGCAGGACTGGTCGGCACGGGGTTGGTGTTTCATCAAGTGGCGCTGGTGCAATCGCACGGGTTCGGCATCACGCGACTTGAGGCCTTGTTGCTGATGACGTTGCAGGCAGGATTTGCCACGCTGATGGCGATTCCCGCCGGTTGGCTGACCGATCGAGTCCAAAGTCGTTTCATCTTGTTTGCGGCCATGTTTGTTCTGGCCGCCGCGACACTGTTGATCATGACGCTGCCGTTTGCGTGGTTGGTATTTCCCTACGCCTTGTTGTTGGGTCTCCACGGTTGCGTGATGCGAAGCACCGGCCAAGTCGTGTGGATCAACTTCTATGGGCGAGCCAACCAGGGAGCCGTTCGAGGCGTCGCCTGGTGCGGCATGATCCTCGGTTCGGCCGCGGGGCCGTTGCCACTCGCACTTTCGCGAGACCACCTTGGCACGTGGACGCCGGCTTTGTGCCTGTTCCTGGTGCTTCCGCTCTTGGCTGCCACGGCGGTATGGACGGCTCGGCCACCGCTGCGAGCTTCGATTTCCGGAAACTCGCATGATGCATCATGATGCGCTCGGGAGCATCACGATGACTGAATCGATGACTGAACTGGTGAAACCTCGAAAATCGCGGCGCCGACAATTGGCTCAACGATTGGCCCTGGTGTTGGCCAGCGGCCTATTGACCCTATTGGCGTTGGAAGTCGCTTATCGCGTGAAGTTGTTCGCCACGCTGGGACACACGCCGCTGGGAGCCTCTCGGTCCTTCATGGCTCACCAACACGTCCCGGTTGAATTCGACCGCGAATTCGGATTTCGCTATCGGCCCAATCAGACGTTCGTCGGCGTCCGAATCGTGGACCGCAAGCCCGTTTTGTTCTATCGCCGCACGTTTGATGAATTCGGTAATCCCCGCTGCCGGCCCGCGTGCAAAGACCCCGAACTGACGCTGGCCGTGTTCGGCGATTCGTTCACGGCTCAAGCGGATGACGAAACGTTGTGGACCGAAGTCGTCGAGGCTGAACTGTCTCGCCAAATTTCCAAGCGAATCCGAGTCGTCAACTACGGCCGAGACGCGTACGGGATTTTGCAGATGTTTGATCTGGCAGCGTCACGAGCCACACAAGATCAGCCGGATCTCGTGGTGTTTGCATTCATCTCCGACGACCTCAATCGAGATCGCTCTTGGACCATCCGGAGTGATCGCAACGCCGAACAAAGGGTCTTCTCGACGGATTCGCCCGATCAAAGCGAGCATTCGACTGGCAACTCCAGAATCCCAAACGGTGTTTATGACGCCGGCATCACCGAGCAATGGGCGCGGGCCATCGTCCGCACTCAGACGATGGACGACGAGTTGCTGCTTTCGTTGAATGAGCGCTACCAGCGGTTGTTAGATTCGAATCCGCTGCCGATCGACTACTGGAGTCTCGGGCGTTCCTTCTTGTTTCATCGGCTCCGAAATCGAGACCCGTTTTTTGGGATTCCAGGCGTGAGCGCGAACCCACGTTTCCAAGCCGACGACTTTGATGGCGACGCCCGTTTCATGGCCGCAGTCAAGACGTTGCGGAGCTTGGATTGCCCAATCACGTTGATCCACCTGCCGCAATTCGAAGAACTGGAAGCGGGTCGATACTTACTCACCGCCCAACAGCAGAGCTTGTTGGAAAGCTTGAAAGTCCATGTCGGAGTTGATCCGATCAACCTGCTTGATCGCCGACCCACGAAAGACCTAGGCAGTCTGTTCTTGCTGCCGCACGACCGACACCCGTCCGCAGCCGGACATAGGTACTACGGCGAATCGATCTCGGTGATCCTAGGGGAACGCGAACTGCTCGCGACGAAAAGCAAACGCGAAATGTAGGGCGATCCTAGCCTAGCGTTGACAATCTGGGGTTGACGGCGGTTTTGGTTTACGCAGGTTTTATGTCGGTTGAAGGGGCTTGATGAGACGCTGTAGGGCTCGTTTCGTCGTCGCGATCGATTCCAGCACCCAACTGAAAAGTGTCTTTGTCGGTGTCGTCTTGAGCGACTCTGATATCAACTCGGGAGTCATCGGCTCGGTCAGCGGCGGCAGGGACAAGATCGAACCGTTCATCACACGATCCAGGCCTCGCTCCGTGTATCGCTTATATTTCCCAAACAACGATTCCAATACGTTCCAAGCAACGCATACTCTCGCCCACGAGCGCCGTCTTCAGTACGTAGGTAGAGCAACACCTTTTCCAGATTTGGCGGTCGGTGGACTTTGGCTTCATCAAGAACGGCAAACCGCCAAATCTGAAAGCCGTAAGGCTGACGCCCAAGTCCTCAATCCGCGTGTTTTTTGAGAGGAATTCAATTCACCGGCATCACTGAAAAAATGGGAACCGCTCGGTCGTCACCCTTTTTCGTCGAGCGCACGTGGTTGCCTTTCGCGCCCCAGCGTTTGTCGGGAGAGAACCAAGGTCCCACTCCCAATGGGGCGGAACCTATGAGTCGCCGAGCGGGGTTCGAAGCGAACCTGCTGCGGTTCGTTCGGCGAAGTCCGCGATCATGTCACGCGTGGCCGCTTCGACGGCCTGCTCCCAATCCTTCGGTGCAAATTGCTCGGAATACGGCGCCTTGTTGTAAGCAAAGTTGATTCCGCGCGAACTGTTGATCAACGCTCCCAATCCGTCATCGCGGAATGCCGCAGCGACATCTTCGGCTCCGGCACCCTGACTGCCATAGCCGGGAATCAAAAGCGGAACATGCGGCATGACCGCTCGGAGTTCGGCCAATTCCTTGGGATACGTGGCTCCCACCACCGCGCCGACCGACCCGAAACCGTCCTCGATCGACTTGCCTGCCAGCGACTCGACCGCTGCGGCAACGTGTTGATAAACCGTCTTGCCGCCCACGTCGGTGATGTCTTGAAACGCGGCGGCTCCGGGGTTGCTCGTTCGCACCAAAACGTAGATCCCGGCACCCCGTTCTTCCGCAACGTCTACAAAGGGTTGCAGTGTGTCGATGCCGAGATACGGGTTCACGGTCAGGGCATCCGCCGCCCAAGCCGCTGCTGCGGGGTCGGCTCCGGCTAGATAACCGCGAGCGTACGCTTCGGCGGTCGAGCCAATGTCGCCGCGCTTCGCGTCACAAATCACGATCAACCCGGCGTCTCGCGCATGACGAATGACTCGTTCCAACGCGATGCAGCCTGTGGAGCCAAGTTCCTCGAAGAACGCAGCCTGGGGTTTGACGGCCGGCACCAACGGTGACACGACATCAATGATTCGCTTCGAGAATTCCTCGAAGGCTGCCGCTTTCCGTGCTCGTTCGCACGAGCCAGCTCGTTCCGAGGCGTTCGCAATTACGGATTCCGGAAGCTGATCAAACCTGGGATCCAGCCCCACGAGCGCCGGCGTTTGCTTGGACCGGATCGCGTGATTGAGTCGACTTGCGAAGTGAAACATGGATTACCCGGGCAACAAGTCCTTGACGGTGTCGCGTTCCGCTCGCAGTTCCGCGATGGTGTCATCGATCTTGGCCTGTGCAAATTCGTT
>JAQBZS010000183.1 GCA_027622115.1 Planctomycetota bacterium
TTCCCCCTCTCCGAGTTCAAAACCTGCTTGAACTGTTTCCCGTGTCAACCCGAGATGTTTTCAACACGCTAGTCCGCGTCGTCGCCAAAACGTAAATCCATGATCTCCACATCCCGCAATCTTCTTCACGGCACGGCACTCGACGGCCTGCGAGTGCTGTACGTGTTGAATTCCGCCGGCGGTGGAGCGACTCAGGGCATCTACGAACACGTTCGATCCGGTCACACCAATGGCATCGTGCCGTTCGCCGTCATTCCGCCTTCGCGAGCCAACCATGACCGGCTGACGCATGTTTTCGCCGGTGTTCGCTCGCTGCCGTTGCCCTGGTGGGATCGAGACATCGACGCGGGATTCCTGCGTAAAGCCGCAGTGACGTATGGGCGATTGCGACGCAAGGAAACGTTGTCCGTCAGTCGCAGGAAGTTGCGTGAGCTGTGCCGCGAGTGGGGCATCGACGCGATTCACTCGGGAACGGCCGTGACGCTTTCGGGGGCACTGGTCGCGCACGAGCTTGGCATTCCGCACATCTGGCACGTCAAGGAATGCATCGGTCGCACGGGGCGCGTCCAATTCCCCTTGACTGATGGGCCGCTGGTGAGTCTCTTCGAAGGCCTGTCGCACCGCGTGGTTGTGATGTCCAAATTCATTGGACGACCATTCTTCCAGCACGGCTGCAACAACGTGGAAGTGATTCCGGACGGTGTTGACGGCGAAATCTTTCAGCCCACCGGGTCGCGGCACATGCGGGATGCTCTGCAAATTGGAGACGGTGTCACACTGGCAGGAATGGTGGCCAGCCTGACCAGCAACTGGAAGCGACACGATGTCTTCATCGAAGTCGCTGCCGAAGTGTGTCGTCGCCGACGGGACGTCCACTTTCTGCTGGTCGGCCCGCAACCCAAGGGAAAACGCTGGCCGCACGATCGACCGAGCCACTATTACGCTCGGATTCGTGCGTTGGCCGAATCGCGAATTCCCGCTGATCGCCTGCATTTCCAAGACTTCACCGACGACGCCGCCGACCTAATGCGATCACTGGATGTCTTGGTCCATACGTGTGATGTCGAACCCTTCGGACGCATCGCCATCGAATCCATGGCATGCGGCATCCCGGTTGTCGGGCCGTCGACCGGCGGCATCGCCGAAACCGTTGTCAGTGGTTCCACGGGCTTGCTCGTCGATCCGCACAGTCCCGCCGAGTATGCCTCGGCCATCGAGCGGATCGCCGACGACGACACCTATCGCCGCCAACTTGCGGATCAAGCCGTTCGCCACGTTCGCGACCACTTCACGATCGAGCAATATGCATCGCGGATCGAGGCCGTGTATCGCAGCGCGGGCAAATCGAGTCGCGGGCGAATCGAAACTCGGACGCATCAAGACGTGGGAGCCTGAAAATCCGCGATCAGCCAAAACGTTAAACGTTAAACGTTAAACGTTAGTGTTAGTGTTAGTGTTTCGATGCGATGCCGCGCGTGACAGTCTCATTGAGCGTGATGCCGCCTGGGGCAGTCCCGTAATTCGAGTATCGACGCCTTAGATGAGCGCAACGTAGTCCACGTATTTGCCGGTATGGTAAGGATGGATCCATGTGGACGGAGTTGCTGTTCCCTGAGTGGTTGGGGGGCTGCCGTTTGGCTTGCAGCAGGTGGTTTGATGCTGGTCGGGTAGACACTCTCTGTCCGATCGTTCTGTAGGAAGTGGCGGTGGTAACCCACCAGGTTTCCAAGCCAAACGTGCCTTTGCCGCGGAGAGGGGAAAGCAATTGATCGCTCCTGCCGCCGCTTCGCGGCTTCACCGATGATCGGCTCCTCGTACCTGGGGTTCCGCTGCGCTCCACCCCAGGCTATCTGTGCGTGCCGTCGCTCCGCGGCTGAAGCAGCGCAGCATCTTACGGGGCTCAAAGAGAATGCGGTTTAGTGCAGCCACCACCGGGAGATGCTTTCAACTCGACGATGAATCAGCCGTCTCGTCGGTTGTTGTGACCGTGGCGGCGTGCTCTTCGCCGACGACGACGTCGCTGGCGGATTGCAAGGATTCGATCATCTTGTCCGTGCTCTCGGAATCGACGGATCGGCAACTCTCGGTGAGCCGATCGGCGAGCGAATTCATGTCCGACTTCCATTCCACTGGGTCGGTCTCGTCCGGACATACGTCCGAGAATTCGCCGCACAGCAAGATCAGCCTCAGCAAGTGGCGAAAGATCTGGCCTTCCTGCTTGACGAGGTCGTGAGCGCGGACGTAGCGATTAAAGTCTCCTTCGAACTGCAAGACCGCGCCGGCGGCCCATACCGGTTGCGTGTGCAAGTCGCGGACTCCCGGCATTTCCGCGTCAAATAAGACTCGCATCTTGTCGGCGATCGTCAACGCCCGCTTTGGCGGCCACACGTCTTCGTCTTCATCGAGCGACGGGTCCAAGTCCGACGGCAATACCAAGCCGCGACGCAACAACTCTTCGTCCAACCAATTCGCCGCCAACCAACCGGCCGGCATTTGATCTGGACCCGGTACATAGATCGCTGGCCCCAAGGAACGCGGCAACTCCAGCACGCTCTCGAAAATCTGAATGCGTTCGTTCTCGTCGGCTCGTCCGAGGTGCTTCAGCAAGAAGGTCGCATACAGCGGATTGATGCTGCGGAATTTCAGCAGTGTGTCGATGAGCGGCGTGGCCCGGGCGAATCTCGGCTGATACGGCACCGGCGGTGCCTTCAACACAACTCGCTGGACGGCTGGCTTGTCGGCATTCGACGCCTCGGATTCGTCGGCGGCCGTTCGAGCCTCTTGCAAAAGCGCGCCGAAAGATCCAACGGAGGACTCGGCTGATTCTACCGGCGCAACGGCTTTGGTCTCGTTTGATGCGGCTGCGGGCGATTCGTTGGCGGCTGCATCGGGTGGTGGTGGCGGTTCCGGCTCCAGCGTTACGAAGTCGCCGGCTCGCAAGGTCAGCAGCATTTGTGTGAGGATCTTCTCGCCCTCGTCGAGCTGTTTCGGTTCCATCAGCCGACGACGCACGGCAGCTCGAAGACGAATCACTTCGGGCGAGATCTTCAGCAGATACGCCAACAAGCGCCACGGCAACGGGCCTCGGCTGCTGAGTTTTCCCGGCGGCGACTCCTGCAATTTCTTGAATTGTGCGGCCGTCCAATACGTTTGGTTTTGTCGCCGAGTCGGACGTTTCTTAGCCATCTGTTTCTTGATGCGCCGCAGATTGGGATCCTTGGTGTCCTCGGGGATTTGGTCGAATTTCTCTTTCCACCGTGCAATTTTGACGTCGTCTTCATGAGCCAACGCGAACACGTGGCCTTGCGTGTCGAATTGCGGACGACCGGCTCGCCCGAAAATCTGATGCGCGGTGCTGGGTTCCACCAGCTTCTTGTCTTTCGGAGGCCCCTTGACCAGCGACGTCATCACCACAGATCGAGCCGGCAGGTTCATCCCGGCGGCCAACGTTTCCGTGCAGACACAGACCGACAGCAGCTTTCGTTGAAACAAATCCTCGACGCGTCGCCGGTACTTCGGCAGCAAACCGGCGTGATGCACGCCCACGCCGCGCTGCAAGATTTGTTTGAGTTTCGGACCCGCGCCCGCCGACCAATCCATTTCGTTGAGTTCCACTGCCAGGAGTTTTTGGGCGTCCTTGCTCAGTAGATTCTTGCCCTTGAGTTGCTCGGCGACATTCCAGCACTCGCTGCGATTGAAGCAGAATGCCAACGCGGGCGTGCGGCGAGTTTCCTCGTCGCCGACCGACATGAACTCAATCTGTTCGTTGAGCAACTTGTCCTCGACCCAGTGAAATTCGAGCGGCACTTTACGGTCGGTGCTCTGGACCAAGTCCACCGTGCGTTTGAAGCCGCGTTTGAGCCAGATGATGAATTCGGACGCGTTGCCGACCGTGGCAGACAACAACAGCAGCTTGACCGATTTCGGCAACAACCCCAGCGACAACTCCCACACGATCCCGCGTTGCGGATCGGCGAAGCTGTGGAATTCGTCCATGACCACGGCGGCGACATCGCTGAAGTCGAACGCTTCGGTGTGCAGCAAGCGGTTCAGCAGGATTTCGGCGACGACCACCAACACCTTCGCGTCCGGGTTGACTCGCCGATTGCCGGTCACCAGCCCGACGTCGTCGCGCGAGAAGCCCCAGCGTTCGGCGGCGTCCTGCATCTCCTGGAACTTTTGTTCGGTCAATGCGATGAGCGGCGTGGTGTAATACGCCACCTGTCGCGTGTGCAGGGCTTCGAACATCGCCGCCTCGGCAATGACCGTCTTGCCCGTGCCGGTGGGAGCGCAGACCAACACACCCTCGTCGGACGAGAACCACGACAGCAATGCTTCTTCCTGGACGGGATACGGCTCGAATTGCAAGTGGTCCAGATACTTTCCGGCCAGATCGTCTCGCGACGGCACGGCGTTCGATGCCACGTCATTTGCCATGTGGACCACCATTGTCTCCGCCCCCACCCATCAATCCGGCGGCATCGTCGAGAATCATGAAGCTGTCATCGACGGCACTCTCGGCTGCGACCGAATCGGCGGTCGGTGGAACTGCGCGAGCTGCAATTTCGGTCGGTGGAACTTCCGCTGCGGCCTCGTCGGTTGGACCACTGGCAACCGAACCACCGATAACACCGGCGATTGCGGGCTGGGGTTCCAACACCGGCGTGGTCTCCGCCTCGGCTTGCTCCAACTTGCTCGGATGCACCCAATCGCCCCAGTGCTTGAGATAGTGGGCGTAGGCTGGAATGTCGTCGGCTTGCGCTTCGAGCCAACACTTGGAATCGGCGACCAACTGCTGCTCGACTTCGAGCTTCAACTTGCCGAGCAACACGCGACTGCGGAGAAAGACGTAATACGTATCGAGCACATCGCAACGGCAGTAATCGTTGATGGCCTCGACTTCACCATCGTCGTACAGCCCTTGGACCTGCGAGCCGTCAACGCCCGTCTTGCCGGGTTTGCCGATGAGATTCGCCAACAGGTTCAGGCCGCCAGACAGCCGCACGGCTCCAAAGTTCGAGAACAAGTCCATCAAGTCGATATGCGCCGACGAGTTGTAGCGATTCCGGGATTGCTCGAACGATTTCGCTTCCGTGTTGAACCAAGCCGGCACGCTGATCCCGCAACGAAACGCGTTGTATTCCAGCACCGGCAAGTCGTACCCGCGTCCGTTGAACGTAACCAACGTCGGTTGGCGGTAGTGCATCCAGCCTCGCCAAAACCGCCGAGTGATTTCATGCGGACGATACAGCGGCGCGTCGAGCACGGTGAGATCGATCAGGCGGTAATCGGGATCGACTTTGGCGACGGCGACGGAGATCGGCAGCATGAAAGTAAAGGGGATGACGTCCGTCCCGCGTTGTTCGATCAATTCGGCGCGAAAGCGTGCCGTGGCTTCATCAGGGTCCAGCCCATCGTCGGGATACTTCACGCGGCTGATCAAATCGCCGTTGGCCACGGCCTCGGTATCGAACAACAAATACGCCACGCGTGGTTGGGGGTCGCTCACAATTCACTCCATCGGCTGAGTTCCGTCAATCGGCTGTGGTCACTGCTCGGCTCACCGTAGCAAAGTTGTCGAGTGGTTCCACCGTACAGCCGGTTCCAACTCGACGGGCTGTGTGGAGGGCGACCCTGGTAGGGTCAGGAAAGTTTGAACCACCCGACACCGACACCGATGACGGCACGACCTGCCGCAACGAATTCGGTATTCTATGTCGAGCGGCTCTTCACCACGATCTCCGAACCACTCGTTCTTTCCAGGGACTGATCATGATCACAATGCTCGGCAGTACGCGCGTTTGTTGTGACGGTTTGAATCGGCGCGAGACTCTACGAGCCGGTGGGTTGGCCATGTTGGGCGGCCTGTTCGGCTTGCCCGAGCGCATCGCTTCGGCCGCCGCCGAAAATCGAAACCAACGGGCCGGAAAGGCCAAAAGTGTGATCGTCCTGTATTTGCTGGGCGGAGCCCCCACGCAGGACATGTTCGACTTAAAGCCGCACGCTCCCAGCGGCATTCGCGGCGAGTTCAATCCGATCTCGTCGAACGCCCCCGGCATCGAGGTCTGCGAACTCCTACCCCAACACGCCAAGTGGATGAACAAGGCCGCCATCGTTCGCACGGTGAATCACAAGGGCGGCTGTCATAACCCCATGCCCAGTCTCACCGGCTATCCGGAACCGCTGCCGTCCATCGGCGTGGTCCAGGACAACCTGCCGCCGAGCATGGGGTCGGTGTGTGAGTACCTCAATTCCGAGGACGGCGGATTCCCCGACTACGTCCACTTGCCGTGCATGCTGGGTTGGGGTCAACACATTCGTCGTGCGGGACCGTACGCCGGGTTCCTCGGTCGTCAATACGATCCGCTGTTTACCGAATGCCAACCGACATCCGTCAAGCCGTCGCCGGATCCCTATCACCCGCAGGTCGTGCTTGGCACTCCGCAGTTGCCGAACGCCAAGTTGCCGGCCGGAGTCACGCTGGATCGGCTCAACAAACGACAGAAACTTGTGCAGCAATTCGATGACGCCTTGCGAAGTCCGGGCAGTGAGTTCGAGCGAGTTCAGGACGGAGCGTTGTCGCTGTTGACATCGAATCGAATCCGGAACGCGTTCGACGTGGAGAATGTCGATGCCAAGCTCCGCGACAAATACGGACGGACGCTGTTCGGTTCCAGTGCCCTGGTTGCGAGAAAGCTGGTGGAAGAAGGAGTGCGGTTCGTGAATGTGACGTGGGACATTTTCTGGACTCGGCCGGGCAAACTGGACGGCGCCGGATGGGACACCCACAGCCGCAACTTCGGCATCTGCAAGGAAACGCTGTTACCGAATTACGACCACACATTCGCGGGCTTGATGGACGACTTATCGGAACGCGGCATGCTGGACGAAACTCTGGTCGTGGTGATGAGCGACATGGGTCGCACGCCGAAGATCAACAAGAACGCCGGCCGAGACCATTGGACGTTCTGCTATTCGGTGATGTTCGCGGGGGCTGGAATTCGCGGCGGCACAATTTACGGAGCGTCGGACGGCGAGGCCGCTTATGTGAAGGACAAGCCGGTCAGTCCCGCCGATATTTGCGCGACGATCTACCAGTGTCTCGGCATCGACCCGGACCTGCAAATTCCGGACTCCGCCGGTCAACCCGTTCGCATCCGCATGGGCGGTCGAGTGATCGACGAGATTCTCAGTTGATCCGAATTCGAACTTGGCCCGGCCAATGGCCACAACCGAAACTGAAAGCCGGAACGTATCGAGATCGTGAAGGTCTCAGGTTTCCCCACGAAACGACGCATAACGTGGATGAATTGGGGAATATGACCCATCTTGAATTCTGCTGCTTCGAGGTTGAAGCCAAGGCAAAGGATTTCGCCATATTGCAACTGAAGAACCAACCGGCCGGAGCGTGGTCCGTCTACATCGTTCGATGTGCTGACGGTTCGCTTTACACTGGCGTTGCAAAGGACGTGGAACGGCGGCTCGGCCAGCACAACGCCGGGACGGCAGCACGCTACACTCGCAGTCGTCTGCCGGTCGCACTCGAATATCAGGAAGCTCAGCCAAGCCAGAGTGCCGCGTTGAAACGGGAGCTGGCGATCAAAGCATTTTCACGGAAGGCGAAAGAGGCACTGATTCAGTCGGTGAATTGACCGCTTCGGGCAGACAACGCTATCCACCGAATCGATGGGGCATTTTTCGCGCGGTCGTCAGCCAGAAATGTGCCGACTCCGTCCGTGAACGATCGGTTGCATCGCGGCGGCTCATTTCGGATCCAAACTATGAGACTTCTGATTCGTTCGCCGGTGATCGTCAGCGGCAGGTCGGTAACTGCAATTCGGCGCTGATTGCTACAATTCTCACGCTGGCTGTACGTTTCGCAAGTTCGGTCGGCGGTTGTATCGACGCCAAAAGTCGGTCATTTGGGACGGGAGAATCCGATGAACGTCAGACTGCTTTGTTGGTTTTGTGCTTCGTTGTGCTTGGCATCGTGCGCGGAAACCGACTCGGACGTCGGCGTGGTTGATCAATCGGAGTCGAATAGGCCTGGGAATTCAGACGCGGATTCGCATGCGAACCATTCCGGCCACGTCGCCAACGGCGCTCATGTCGAAGGAAACGCGTCGAGCCCAACTCAACCACCGCATGGTAATCATGCGGATTCGACACACAACGGTGCGGTGAATCAGCATGGTGGTGGACATGTCACTGCCGAAAAGTCCGGCAGCGCGGACAAGCACAAGCACTCGAAGCACAAGCCGACACACGGGCATTCGCCAAACGAGGGTCCGATCGCGGGTGCTGGGCACAATGATCACGGCGGCCACGATGCAGCGAAGGACAATGCGAAGTCCAAGTCGCATCAACCCACGAGCAATCACGGCAAGGCCGGTCAAAGCTCGCACCATCAGCATGCGGCCTCAAACCCACACGAGGCAGCGAGTGAGTTCGTAACGACCGACGACGCCACGATCGCCAAAACCATCGCGTCCGCGGTGGACGACGAATTGTCGAATCAGGAGCCCACGGAAATCTTCACCAGCCGCATTTTGCCGATTGCACAGGCGGAGCGTTCGTCGAGTTGCACCGAATGCCATTTCAGCGGCGTCGAATTGCGGGACTTCATTCTGAACGACCAACACAAGACGTTTGCTTCGCTCAAGGCCGGCGGGTTGATTGATGTCGAACAGCCGGATAAGTCCAAGTTACTGCGGTTCATCGCTCGCAAGCCCACGAAAACCGATGCCTTGAAGGACAAGGTACGCCAACAAGAGTTGATCGCCTTTCGTGCTTGGATTCACGCGGCGGTCAAGGATCCGGCGATGTTGAAAGCCACTTCCGATGTGGACCTCGGCACGAAAGTCCCTCCGGAAGTCATCCGCCACGCTCGCACCGACCGAGTTCTCTCGTCGTTTCTCGATAACATTTGGTCCGAGATGGGCCGCTGCATCAGTTGTCACTCGCCGGAACGCAACCGCAACAAGATCGGCCGCAATGGATTCACGAAGGACGATGTGGACGCGATTTCCTGGATCGTTCCGCGAGACCCTGCCGGCACGTTGCAGAAGCTGGTCGACAGCGGCAACATCGACTTCGACGATCCCGCCAACAGCCCGGTGTTGACCAAACCCGCCGGACTTTCGGAACACAAAGGGGGGCCGAAGTTTTTCCCAGGCAGCCCGACCTATCGCAACTTCTTGGCGTTTCTCACGGACTTCGCGGCCATCAGCAATCACAAGTATCGCAAGGCAGCCGATTTACCCGCCGCCCCCAAAGAGATGCTTCTCGCCGGAAAGCAGCAACTGCGAATCGTTCGGATCCCTCCCGAATTCAGCGGCAAGGCGTTGCAGGTCAACTTGTTTCGGCGACTCGGCGACACCGGCAAATGGTCCGAGCATCGCTGGGCGACCGTGTTTAGTCGGGTCAACGGCAAGCAGCATGTGTGGCAGAATCCCGTACTGCTCGCGGCACCGACGGGATCAAAACTGGCGGACGAACTGCGGCGTCTTGAATTGCTGCCCGCTGGATCGTATCTCGGGAAAATCTACATCGACCGAGACGGCAAGACGGAAAAAGACCCGACGTACGAACTTGGCGAAAGCGATTATGCGGGACAGTTCGAAATCAGCGGCGAATGGAAGCCGGGCTACCAGCCGCCTAAGATCGTCGGATTCCCGCAACTGCGTGACTGAACAAGTCTTGCCGGTCGTTTCGACCAGCTCAATCGGTTTGGCTCTTGGATGAGTGGGATCGCCGAACAAAGGACACTTGCAAGAACAATTTACCGTTATTCCGTATCGGCGGCATCTTGCCGCCGCAGATTTCGGTGACAAGATCTCGCCGATGCGGGAAGGTGGCGAATTGAAATCCTCTCAAGAAACACGCGAATTGAGGACTTGG
>JAQBZS010000184.1 GCA_027622115.1 Planctomycetota bacterium
TGGCCCGCACCAGCGAAATCATGTGGATGAAGTCTTGCAAGCGACGATTCCCATCGCCCAGCAAGTCTTCGTCCGTTCATCGTCTATGCCACACTTGCCTTGGACCTAACTTCACAGATTGGACAGATTGGACAGCTACCTCGCGTCCGTCGAACTCGTCAACCACTAAGTCGGTCTGTAAGTTTAAGTCGGCCTGTAAGTTCGCCTGACGACTGACAGACAAGCGTGGCAACAAATTCCGTCACTGCGATTTCGCTCGTGCTTCGCTCCGTCCCCGGCCAAGCTCGATTAACCGCAGTGCCCAACGGGCCGCGCGTGTCGGCACATGGAAAACTCGCGGCCCATAACGGCCACCTTTTTCATACTTATCATACTTAGGCGATGTCCCACCCCTTGCGATAGCTCTTCTTCAACAAGTCGTTGGCGGTTGGGTGGTTGGTGACCTTCATGGTTGCCGGGTCATATTCGATCGTTTCGCCGACTCGGTATGCGACATTGCCCAGCAGCACGACTTCCGTGAATTGGCCGGCGTAGGAAAACGGACTGCCCGTGCGACTGCCGGTTTTGCAGGCGTTGATCCACTGTTGATGATGACCTGGGCTGGCAGGGAGCGTTTCCGCGGGCGGCTTGAAGTCGGCGAATGCTTCGGCGGGAAGCAGTTTCGCGGAACCGCCGTGCGCGATCGCGATGCGGCCCTTGCTGCCGAGAAACAGCGAACCATTCATCGGCAATTCGTTGGCAATCGATTCCTTGGGTTTGGCGTTGCCTTCGTACCAATACACATCCACCGGCGACAACTTGCCGCGTTTTCCGAATTCGAACTTGGTGACCATTCCCGTGGGGCCGCTGTGTGGGTTCGGCTTCGGACCTGTCGATGTGACCTTCACTTTCCCGCCGAGATCCAGTGCCCAGAACGTGGGATCCATTAAGTGGATGGCCATGTCGCCGATGGCGCCGCAGCCGAAATCCCACCAACCTCGCCAGCGGAACGGCACGTAGGCCGCGTGGTAATCTCGTTCCGTCGCCGGTCCCAGCCACAAGTCCCATTTCAGGTTTGCGGGAATCTGCGACTTGCCGACGGGCTTGGCGACACCTTGCGGCCACCAGCGACCGGGTCGGTCGGTGATGACGTGGACTTCGTTGACGTCGCCGATCGCGCCGGATTGGAGCAGTTCCACCAATCTCAAATAGCCGGGATGCTCGTGGTTTTGCGTGCCCATCTGCGTGGCGACTTTGTGCTTCGCCGCGAGTTGCGCCACGACGCGGGCTTCTTCCACCGTATGCGTCAGCGGCTTTTCGCAATACACGTGCAAGCCTCGTCGCAACGCGCGGACCGTTGCCGGGGCGTGATGATGGTCGGGCGTGGCGATCACGACGGCATCGAGATCCTTCTGTTCCAACAACTGCCGATAATCAAAGTACTTCTTCGCGCTGGGATGTTTCTTGGCAGCTGCGTTGAGCCGACTCTCATCGACGTCGCAGATCGCCACGATGTTTTCATGGCCCACGCCGGCCAAGTCGCCGGCGCCGCGGCCACCGACTCCGATCGCGCCGATATTCAGTCGCTCGTTGGCGCCGAGTACCCGGCCAGGTTTCACCAAGACACTCGCGAATCCCGCTGCTCCCAAGGCGGCCGATGATTGTATGAATTGTCGTCGCTGGATCGGTTGGCTCATCGATTCGGCTCCTGGTCTCTGATTGGGATTGAGTGTGTTGGTTGCATCGTAGTTGAACGCGATTGAGTCCGGAAAGCACTTGCGGGGGCAACACATGCCGGGGCAACAGCGGCACTCTTGTCGATGGCGACCAAATCACGGATGGCGGCTGCCGGTTATAACCCACCGGTCCGCGGCCTGATAAACTCTCATCTGCCACACAACCCACCAATCAAAAGGAGTGACCAGCATGGATTCCCCACAAGGCGAGTTGACGACGCATGGCGAGTACAACCGACTCACGGCGGATGAAGCGCGGGTCATCATCCATAAAGGCACGGAGCGAGCCTTCGTCGGTGAATACACCGACGTCACCGACGAAGGCACGTTCATCTGTCGGCAGTGCAACGCGTCGCTGTATCGCTCCGAGCACAAGTTTCAGAGCCATTGTGGCTGGCCAAGTTTCGATGATGAGATCAATGGCGCGGTGACTCGCCACGCGGACGCGGATGGACATCGCATCGAAATCGTGTGCAGCAATTGCGATGGTCATCTCGGTCACGTATTCAACGGCGAACGTCTGACTCCCAAGAATACGCGCCATTGCGTGAATTCGATCTCCATGAAATTCATCAACGCCGGCGAAATTCTGCCCGCGGTCATCTCGAAGTAAAGTCGGCTCAAGTGATCATCGAATGGGATTCCAACGGGGCGACTTGTTGTTCAGCAGGAAACGATCATGAATGTGACAGAAGTGAAGCACACGCTGCGCGGGCCAATGATTCCGGTAATCACGAATCTCAACCGCGACCTGACGATCGATCATGCGGCCATTCGAAGCAACGTGGAGTACGTGGTCGAACGTGGCATTTCGAAAGGGCAGGGCGTATTGCTGGCGGGCGGAGCGGGCGGCGATTTCCCGATGTTGACTCTGGACGAACGCAAAGCGGTGGCTCGCACAATCTACGAAGCGAGCAATGGGACGCCCGTGTTGGTCGGGGCTCAGGACACCAATCTTGATGTCATGATCGAGATGGCAAGGTATGCCGAAGACATCGGGGCTTATGGAATTCAGTCGAGCCCTACGTATTACTACGCGTCGTCCGACGAGGATTGTCTGCGAGTGTTTCAGGCTCTTCACGAAGCGACGCGGCGGATCGCGATCATGGCGTACAACACCCATTGGGAGGGCTACAACATGTCGCTCGACCAGATCGGCCGGTTGTGCGAATTGGAGCGAGTCGTCTCGCTCAAGTGGTCGGCCGAGTCGGGCAGCACTCTCTATCTGCGCGGGTTGGCGAAATTCGCGGATCGCCTGGCGGTCGTTGACAATCAGGGCCTGCATGTGATGAATCGGATGATGGGTGGCACGGGCTACATCACGCACTTGGCCACGGTTTGGCCGGAACACGACACGGCGGTTTGGCAATTGCTCGAAACCGGCCAATACGAAGTGGCTCAACAAAAGATTAGCGCTGCAAATTGGCCGTGGAGTGACTTTCGCGGCAAGATGTGGCAGCGAACCGCGGCGGAAAGTCCGGTCGTCAAGGCGGCACTGGAACTATGTGGCCGACCCGGCGGACCGAGTCGTTTGCCGACTCGCTCGCTGAATGGCGAGGAACGAGCCGAACTTCACGAAATCCTGAAGGTGATCGGCGTGCCGAACGTTTAGGACGCGTTGACGAATCCATCACTTCCTGAAATCGTGTGCAGCATTGCGATGGTCATCTCGGTCACGTATCCAACGGCGAAGGTCTGACTGACTCCCAAGAATACGCGCCACTGCGTGAACTCGATCTCCATAAAATTCATCAACGCCTGCGAAATTCTGCCCGCGGTCATCTCGAAAAAAAAGGACTGATCCCATGCCTGAAAATCGTCGTGAATGGATGATGCGATCCGCCGCTCAACTGGCTGCGGTGGGAGTCTGTGCCGGTGGCGTCGCCGCAGCCCAACCGGAAAAGCCGTCAGAGCAACCCGCGGCGGCCACTCCGCCGGACGGCAAGGCGTGGCGGGTCGGCGTGATTTCGGCCCGCAATCAAGGCAAGCCGCAGCGGATCAACGGCCATACGTGGCACTTCGCGCAATACCTGCATCCCACGATCGATCTGCCCACGGCGCAGAAGCATCTTGATCCCGCCAATCAAAGATACTTCAAAGAGATCGTGCGGAATCCCGCGTGCGACTTCGGCATCCTGCCGTTTCCCGACACCCAAATCACGCATTACTACGAAGGCGATCCGGCTATCTCGCAACTGTTCGCCGATTCGTTTCCGGGCGTGAAGGTGGCCACGTCGCTGGAGAAGATGGTTGAAGAAGTCGATGCCGTGTGGCTGGGAGACGCGTCGGGAACCGGCGACGATCACTTCGATCTGATTGCGCCGGCATTGGCGAAAGGGCTGCCGACGTTCTGCGACAAACCGATCGGCCAGACGGTCGCCGGCACGCGAAAGATTCTCGAATTCGCCCGGAAGCACAAAGCACCCATCATGTCGGGCAGCATTTTCAGCTACGAGTGGGGCGTCGAAGAAGTACGGCGATTGCAGGCTCGCGGCGAATTGGGCGATATCCAATACGTCATCGCCAGCATGATGGGCGGCTACTCGCCGGCAGGATGGTTTGTGTATGGCCAGCATCCGAGTTGGTCGATTGTCACGTTGCTTGGTGCCGGAGTTGAAGCGGTCAGTCTGTACGCTCGCGGTAGCTCGGCCCACGGGCTGGTGGTGTATCCAGACCGACCGCCTGCGGAGATTTGGTATGGCCGCCCGGATTTGAGTGTTGACTACAAATACAACGAGACCAGCGTGCATTTTCAAAAGGGTGTCTACCGCTATTCTCCGGCAATCGAAGGCGATTTCTGGTTCGGACATCATTACGAAATGTTCAACATGGCTCGGGCCTTTCGTGAAATGATTGCCACGCGAATCGAGCCGACGCCGCACGCGGAAATCCTCGACGTCACGGCCATTATCCACGCCGGAGCAAAATCGCTGACGGAAAAAAGCCGACTGGTGCCGCTCGCCGAAGTACTGGCGTGAGTCAACGCTTGGATGCCACGCGTCGTACTACAACTCTGCGATTTGTTGTTTACCTGCGCATTTGTGAGTAGTGGATTTCGCCAGAAACTCGGCTCAAAAAAACATCTTCTCGGATGGCCGCCTACCTAACTTGCCTAGTCGTTTTATGCAGCCTCCGTAGGCGTCCGCGTTTGAGCAATGTGACCCGATTTGGTGTGCTCAAACGCGCGTGCCTTCGGCGTGCGGTTAAAGTTAAACGAGCCATCTTTGTCGGTGTCGAGAAACTGGTCATCTAGTCCGCTCGCCGGCTCATTTCGCGGCCCGGCCAGTGATTGCCGTCCAGTCGGATTTCAGCGATCTCTTTCCCCGCGTTCCCAAGCAGGAGCGTCTGAACGAGATAAAACGCGAACTCGATGCGCACGAAAAAACGCCCGGTCCGTGACAACCGAGCGTTCTCTTGGCCCACAAGTGGACTCGCCAGCCGAAGCACCCTCGGGCTGGCGAGCCACATGGCATCCAAACCAATCACATCATGAAGCAACGGAAGTTGGCACTCACATTCGTCGCAATTCTCATCACTGCGGTGGATTTGCCAAAACTACGTTCAATTTGAATCGATTGGAGTGATTGTCCGACCTGATAGGTTGTTTCCCTATATCCGCGCGGACACGTGCATACGGTTCGAAGTGCGGAGCGGGTATTTACTACAAAGGTCGGGAGTCCTCTTCGGTTTGGCTGCGTCGTGAAACCGGAAGACCTCTCTCCGAAAATGACTCCCGACCGTTTGCCAATGCGGATTGGTAAATTCTAATCGGCCGCTCGGTTAACATCCGCCTCATTCCCGGAGTATCAATTCGACTGGTCTTGTCACTGTTGCCCCGTAATTCAAAGTTGCCCCGTAATTCAAACCCCCGCAGGCGTGAACCATGTTTGAAAACCGATTACGACCGGTTGTGGCCGGAACTCACGGAGCCGTGGCGTCGGCTCATCCGTTGGCCAGCCAGGCGGGACTCGACACGCTTCGCAATGGTGGAAATGCCGTCGATGCCGTGGTGTCGATGGCGGCCACGTTGAATGTCGTCGAGCCCTACATGAGTGGGGTTGGCGGAGTGGGCTTCCTGCTGCTGCATCTCACCGACGGTCCAACAAGAGTGCTGAACTTCAGCGGCAATACTCCGGCGGCGGCAACTCCCGATCAATTCACACCCGAGCTGCAAGACGTCGGGCCCAAAGCGTGCTTGATACCGGGGAACGTGGCTGGGTGGTTCGAAGCACTCGACTCGCACGGCACTCAATCGGCGACCGACGTGATGAGCGCAGCGATTTGTTTGGCCGAGCAGGGGTTCCCGCTGCATCCGCTCAACGCTCAGATCATCGAAAAAACTTTGCCACGTCTGAATCCGGCCGGACGCGCGATCTACGGCAAACAACCACCACGCGTCGGAGCCGTTCTGCGGCAACCGGAATTGGCCGGGACCCTTCGCGCCATTGCTCAACACGGACCCGATTACTTTTACCGTGGGCCGCTCGCGCATCGTATTGCCGATCACATTCAGGCCGAGGGTGGGCTGTTGTCGCGCGAAGACTTGGCCGGTTACGCACCCGAATGGCAAGAACCGATCTCGGTGACGTATCGCGGATTCGAGGTCATGACGTGCCCGCCGAACTGCGAAGGATTCCAGATGCTGCAAACGTTGCAGTTGCTGGAAGCCACCGACTTGCGATCACTGGGACATAACTCGGCGGAATACATCCACTTGCTCAGCGAAGCGATGAAGCTCGCCACGGCCGATCGCATTCACTGGTGCGGCGATCCCAAATTTCACGACATCCCGCTCGAGCGACTGTTGAGCGAAGACTACGCCGCCGCTCGACGGCAATGGATGAACCCGGCAGTTGCATCGAAAAGTGAAGGGGAACGCTGGAGTGGTTCGCCGACCAGCGACGTCGTGTCGCCGGGCAAGATTGACGGGCTGACAACGCATCTTACGGCCGTGGATGCAGTCGGCAATGTGGCGAGCATCACGCAATCGCTCGGCAACGCGTTCGGTTGCGGAGTCGTTGTGCCGGGAACTGGTGTCGCCATGAACAACTTCGTCTTTTGGACCGAAATCGACCCCGCTTGCCCCACGCCGAATCTCATTCAGCCGGGGAAACGCTGGTCGTGTTGTATGTCGCCGTTGCAGGTGTTTCGCACGCCCGCCGACGGGGCCGTGGGGCGCGACTTCTGGTTTTCGATCGCCACGCCGGGCAGCTATGGGATTCTGCAAACGACGGTGCAGATGCTGCTGAACGCCGTCGAATTTGGGGCGGATGTGCAGCAGGCCATCGAGGCTCCGCGATTTCGATTGTACGAAGGCACTCGGATGCAGATTGAAGACCGCGTAACGGAAGCCGCGCGTGGAGAACTCACCGCGCGAGGGCATGCAGTGGAGCCGATCGGCGACTACTCGATGCTGGTCGGCGGCGGGCAGTCCGTGATGATCGATCCGGAATCCGGTGCTCGATTGGCCGGAGCGGACCCCAGACGCGATGGCTACGCGCTGGCGTATTGACGGTCAAGGCTCGTTGTTCGTGGTTGGACTTGCCGATAACATCGATCACCGCTTATTTGTCGCGATTCCGCGCTCGATTCATCTCACCCCCAGCGTCCCGCCTTTCTGTGAGCGACTTGAATGACACGAGGTGATCAGCGCGCTCCGCGCCTACTTCCAACCTTTGTTCGCTTGCTACTTTGCGTCTCCCTTGCCGTTGCTTGGTTGTCGGCCGCTCACAATCACCTTCTCGCGGGCGAATTGACGGTCACTCCGACGGTGATTGTGCTGCCGGATGCGATGGCTCGACAGCAAATCTTGGTGGACGCCGACGGCCGCGACGTCACTCGCGAAGCGTCATTCCACAGCCAACATCCCGAGACCGTCGTTGTCGATCGAACCGGCCATGTCACGCCGATCGCGGACGGAAATGCGAAAATTGCCATCAGCCTCGGCGAGCGAACGACAACCGTTACGGTCCATGTAACCGGGATGGCCAACGGTCGCCCGGTCGACTTCGCCACGGACATCGTACCGATCTTAAGTCGATTCGGGTGCAATTCCGGTGGCTGTCATGGCAAGGCCGGTGGTCAGAACGGCTTTCAATTGTCGTTGTTCGGTTTCGACAACGCCTTCGACTACGACGCAATCGCCAAGGAAGGCCGAGGCCGGCGAATCTTTGGGTCGGCGACCGACCAGAGCATGCTGCTGTCAAAATCCACGGGACGCAGCCCACACGGTGGCGGCGTGCGGTTCGACATCGATAGCGAAGCCGGACAACTAATTCGTCGCTGGATCGAGCTGGGGGCTCACGCGTCCGCTCCGGATTCACCGCACGTTGTGAAATTGCACGTGACGCCCAGCGAACGAGTCCTCAGCCGCGACGGACGGCAGCAACTGGCGGTCACGGCGGAATACAGCGACGGTTCGCGGCGTGATGTGACTCGGCAGGCCGAATTCGCCAGCAATCTCGAACCGGTCGCCGGAGCCGATGACGAGGGGCTTGTGGAAGCCAGCGGCCAGAGCGGTGAGGCGGCCATCATGGCTCGATATGTCGGGCACGTGGCCGTGTTCCATGCCATCGTCCCGCACGGCGCGAGCCTCACATCGATTCCGAATTTCGCGCCGAATAACTACGTCGATGAACTCGCCGCCGCGAAATGGAAGAAACTTGGACTGTTGCCGTCGCCGCCGAGCGAAGACGCCGCGTTTCTGCGTCGCGTCACCGTCGATCTGTGCGGACGCCTGCCAACTGTCGACGAGGCCACGTCATTTCTGGGCGACAAATCCGCGAGCAAGCGTCGCACGGCGATCGATCGACTGCTCGATTCACCCGACTATCCGGCGTATTTCGCGCTGCGGTGGGGCGCCATCTTGCGGAACTCCAAACTGGCCGGAGCGGACCAGGCGTCCTACGCGTTTCACAATTGGATCAAGGACATGATCGCCCGCAATCGTCCGTACGACGAATTCGTGCGAGGCGTGGTGGCAGCCGCCGGAGAATGGCAGGACGCACCGGCGATCAACTGGTACTGGCAAACTCGCGACGACCAATTGCATTCGGTGACTGCCGACACGGCTCAAGTCTTTCTTGGCATCCGACTGCAATGTGCTCGTTGCCATCACCATCCCTACGAACGCTGGGGACAAGAAGACTATTATGGGCTCGCCGGATTCTTTACTCGACTGGGCCGCAAGAGTTTCGGCCAGCCGCCGCCGTACTTTGCAGCTTCGACCGTGACGACGGGCGAAAAGAATCCGCTCACCGGCAAAGTGCCCGAACCGAAATTCCTCGACGGCGAGTACGGCAAATTCACTCCGGAAGACGATCCACGCCACGCATTGGTCGATTGGATGGCCAAGCCGGACAATCCGTTTTTCGCCCGCGTGCTGGTCAACCGGCTGTGGGGACATTTCATGGGTCGAGGCCTGGTCAACGAAGTCGACGACATGCGGGAAAGCAATCCGCCGTCGAATCCCGAACTGCTGGACGCGTTGGCCAAGGACTTCATCGATCACAAGTTCGACGTGCGACATATCATCCGTACGCTCGTCAACAGTCGCGTGTATCAGTTGTCATCCACGCCGACTGAACACAACAAGGATGACCGGCAGAACTTTGCTCGGTTTTATGCACGCCGACTGATCGCCGAAGTCCTGTTGGACGCGGTCGACCAGACAACCGGCACGCAAACGCGATTCGGCAACATCACCGATTCGGCTCGGGCGGTTGACCTGCCGCACGAGGGCTTTGGTTCCTATTTCCTGGACACATTCGATCGGCCAAAACGCGTATCGGGTTGCGAATGCGAACGGTCTAGCGGAGCCACATTGGCCCAAGTGTTGTTGCTCGCCAACTCGGATGAAGTCGAAAACAAGCTGGCGAGCGGCGATGGGCGAATCGCGAAACTGGTCGCCGCCAAGAAGCCGATTGCAGAGGTGATCGACGAGCTTTATCTGAGCGCGTTTGCTCGTCGGCCCACGGACAAAGAACGCGAAACGACCGTGAAATACGTTGAATCACAGGAAAACAAACGCCAGGCACTGGAAGACGTCTTGTGGACGATTGTCAACAGTAAGGAATTCCTGTTCAACCATTAGAAGCTATCTGAAAAAGGGTCTGACCCTTTGGAGGCCTAGCTCGCTAAACCCCGGCAAAAACTGAGGCCGGAGAGGGTCA
>JAQBZS010000185.1 GCA_027622115.1 Planctomycetota bacterium
AAGACCCCCGCCGCGCCGAACGTCTCGACGCTCGGGTCGATCTCTTCCAAATGCCGGCGGAACGATTCTTCGCGGTCGTTCCGGGCACGCATCCATGCAGTCGGTACAGAACAGGCAGCGGCCCATGTCGAGCGTCATCGAACCCGTGCCGAACTCGATGGCACCGGTCGGACAAGCGTCGGCACACGCGCGGCAGCCGTCCGCACATTGATCAGGTTGCACCACGGGCAGCCCGCGATACCGCTCCGGCAATGCCGGCGGATCCCCGTCCGGCCACGCCGTCGTGCGATACCCTTGCCGCAGCCGTTCTCGCAGTACTTTGAGCATGGTCGAGAGTCCAGAGTTGAGAGTTGAGAGTACTTTTGGTTCTGGACTCTGGGCTTCTCGACTCTAAAGATCGTGTCCGCAGTAACTCGTTACGAAACCAGGAGATCTCCGACTTCCCCGTGAACAACAAAAGTTTCAATCTGCCATCGCCAGTCCGATCCAGTTATGGAAGCTGGGGGCGAGCGATTCCGCTCGCGGTGTCGGCTCCGCGCAGCGGGCTGGGTTTGGTGGGAATGCAGTGGCAGTGCGAGAATACAGCCATAGCTGATGTCCCGTTTTGATGCAAAATGGATGCACGAGTCGCGAGTGTACTTGTGATCTATGCGGCTTCCCCACCCGCGCCGCAGTCATTTGTCCGCCGAATCTGCAAGTTTAGGTGTCGAGACGGCGTGACCGCTGCCAACGGACACGTGTTCGCCGGTCGCGCGACTTCCGTGATCTTGACGACGCGAGCCCCTTTCTTGGCACGATCGCAGCCGCTAGGATCGATCGACTTTGCTCACTGATTGGAAGGAATCGACCTTGCCCGTCGATCGCGGAACATTCATTGGCAGCGGTCCCGCGATGAGTCGTGCAGCAGTTGATTGCGCAGGTCGCCGGCAAGGACATCGACGTCCTGGTTCATGGGGAAACCGGCACTGGCAAGGAACTCGTTGCCCGTGCCATCCACGAACAAAGCGGTCGACGTGCGGGGCCGTTTATTCCCGTGGATTGCGGTGCCATCCCCGATAACTTGCTGGAAAGCGAGTTCTATGGCTACGAACGCGGCGCGTTTACCGGTGCCGAACGTCAGAAGACGGGGTTGATGGAAGCCGCCGATCGCGGCACGTTTTTCCTCGACGAAATCGGCGAGTTGCCGTTGCTGCTCCAGGCGAAGTTGCTGCGCACGTTGCAAGAACGGCGCTTGCGTCGAGTCGGCGGTCGCGATGAAATCGAAGTCGACATCCGCGTCGTGGCCGCGACCGCTCGCGATCTGCAAGCCATGGCTGCGGACAATTCCTTTCGAGACGATCTGTTCTATCGGATCAACGTCGTGGGCATTGAACTTCCGCCGCTGCGCGATCGCGGTGACGACCTGGGGCTGTTGGCGGAATACTTCGCCGAACACTACAGCCGCGAACTCGGCATGCCCGCCGTGATCGGCATTGCTGCGGAAACCTACGAGGCCATGAAACGCTATCACTGGCCGGGCAATGTGCGGGAATTGCAAAACGTGATTCGCCGAGGCATCGTGTTGACACAGAGTTCGATGATCCAGGTGGAAGACCTGCCGGAATCGGTGCTGTCGTCGAACCCAAGTGAAAACGAAGCGGACGGCTTCTTCGAAGCTCGCAGCCGGCACGTGTTGCAGTTCGAGCGCGACTACCTCACGAAGCTGTTGCAGGCGCATGACGGCAACGTGAAGTCGGCCGCCGAGGAAGCTAAACTTCCACGTGGCACGCTGTATCGGCTGATGAAAAACCACTCGCTCGACAGCACGGACTTTCGAGATTAAGGAAGCGTTCAGAAACAAGTTCCCGTTTCGTGACAGAGCTGCTGAACGGTGAGCCGAAGGCCGCAAGGCCTCGGGCTGCCCGGCCGCTGACGCGTCGCGGCTCACATTCGGGAAGTTGTTTCTGCACGCGTTCTAAGAGCGCGTTCAGCATCAATTTCCGAAAAAAAGCCCAGCCCACTTCGGAGATCTTCTCGGACATCTGACATCTTCCACAAGTGTGGCGACTTCATCGACGATCCCAACACGGTCGAAGAACCGTCCGATCAACGAGAATCCACAACCCGGAGAACGCGACATGCCGCAAATATCGCTTCGAGACTTGAGGCTCTTGCTCGTCGTTGTGTCTGGACTGATCACTGCTCAATCAGCTCGGGCGGATGACGTCAAGCTTCTGGAGATTTCGCAGGTTGCCGGCAACACGAAGCTGATCCATTCGGCCATCGGGGTGACTCGTAAAGACACCAAAATCGAATGCTTGATTCACGCCGACGACTTGAACCACAAGTCGCCACACCAACGACTGCTGTTGGTTGGAGGACTCGATGGTTCGGCCGAATCGGCGAATTGCGTCTTGCGACACGTCGAAGCTTTCTACGCTGAGTTGCAGACAACATTTCCCAAGATTCGCATTTCCGCCGTGCCGTTGGCTAACCCCGACGGGCTGAAGTTCGAGACGGCGCCCGCCAACGCCTCGGGTGGTCAACCGCTGCGAGGCTATCCCCCGAAAAGTGCGGCGTACAATTCGCCCACCGATCCCGAAGCCGCCTATCTCTGGCGGTGGATTGGGATGCACGCGCCGGATCTTGTGGTCGTCGTCGAAGTGGATGCCTCGCTAAGATTTGCGACGTGGTCCACGATTCCCGATCACGAGTCGTTGGCAAAACTGATCGTGGCTGACACTCGTGGAATCCCTGCCGACCACCTCGTTCAGGCGCTCCACTCAGCGTCGCCGTCGAACATCGGCACGATACCCGCGGTTCGACTTCGCATTCCCAAAGGTCATCGCGATCCCAAGTTGCTGATGCGATTGCTGAGCAACTTTCGAAACGTCGGAATATCGCCCGCCCGCACCGAAATGATCCGACGCCTCGACCGTTCGCCTGCTCAAGTCGCCAAGCAATTGACCGCTCGGTATGGGCACGAATTGAACGCCGTGGCGTACATCCCCGCGCTGGCGCTGGTCGGGCGAATTCGTGTCGGAGATTCCGAGAAAGACGCGTCTCATCTGAAGGACGTCGAACGCATCGTCAAGCCGTACGTGGACGGTCGAGCCACGCTTTCGCAGCGGACTTCCGGGAGCAATCTGTCCGGGCACCTCGTCTTCGGTGTGTTGGCCGATGCGACGAAAAATCGCCGTTACGTGGAGCTGGCCAAGGCCGCCGCCGATTTGGGATTCGAGGCCGACGGCAATTTGAAAATGGCGATGCCCGCTCACGTCGAAATGAGCGACAGCGTGTTCATGGGCTGCCCGATTCTCGCCCAAGTTGGACGCTTGACCGGCGAGCGAAAGTATTTCGACATGGCCGTCAAACACATGCGATTCATGGTCAAGCTCAACGTTCGCCCGGATGGCTTGCACCGGCATTCGCCCTTGGACCAAGCCGCTTGGGGACGCGGCAACGGATTCCCCGCATTGGGGCTCGCATGGACACTGTCCGATATGCCGGAATCTCACCCGGGTCGCGAAGAGATGCTCCGCGAGTTCCAGTCACACATCCGAGCACTGACGCCGCATCAGGATCCCACGGGCGCCTGGCATCAGGTGATTGATCGCGAGGAAAGTTATCGCGAACTCACCAGCACCTGCATGATCACGTTTGCGATCGTCCGCGGCATTCGAAAGGGCTGGCTCAAATCGGACACCTATCGACCCGTCGTCGCCAAGGCCTGGCGAGCCCTCCGCACACGAATCGCCGCGAACGGCACGCTGGTTGATGTCGGCACCGGCACGGGCAAGCAGCCAAACCTGCGAGCCTACTACGACCGCACCGCGATACTCGGTGCCGACGCACGCGGCGGAGCGATGTCGCTTATGGTGACCACGGAACTTGCGGCCTGGCTCCGCGAATCGGGGCTCGATTTGGATTGACTCGACGATATCAAACAATTCGCAACGCGTGATTTGACTCAACCCGTCGATGGGGCATGTTTGTCTGTACAAACTCGTCGACGTGTTTTCGACGTTTCCGATCACTCGATTTGTGAATCCGCCCCATGCGACGCCTCTGCATTCACTTAGCCTCGTTTCTGCTCGCCAGCGCATCCACATCCACGATCGATGCACAGAAACTCACAACCGGTAATTTCGACAACATCCGCACGTTGATCTTGCCCAGTGCGGAAGAATCCGGTTGGTCGAGTATTCCGTGGATGAACGATTTGTTCGCCGCTCGACAACGAGCCGCACGGGAAGGCAAACCGGTTTTCGTTTGGTCGATGGCTGCGGAGCCACTGGGCTTTTGCTGAAACGGCGGCTTTGAAATCCGAAGGTTCTTCGGACCCGACATGGTCGACGCCATCAGCAAGCATTGCGTTCCCGTCGCCATTCCTGGCGGAAACAGCCTGACCGTGAGGACCGCTCGCGGCAAAGTTCTCGGGGCTCCTCAACCCGGTTGGAACTCCGAATTCGGACCGGCGATGGCGGAATTCGCCCGGCTTGCCGATGCAGAGAAACACCCAACCGGTCTGCAACGACAAACCGACGAGCCCATTCGCGGTCGAGTGCCGCCCGGTGTAATTGCCCTTCGAGTTTACATTCGCAATCTGGAACGCAATGGAATCGACGACCTCACTCGCAACGCGTATCACTCCAAACAATACAAAGGGCCGCAACGCGATTTCTTGTGGCTCGCGCAGCACGAATGGCAGTCGATGGTCCCGCGAAATCGGGAAGTGGGTACGATCCAGCTCGTTCCCGACGAGATTGCAAAACGCATTTTCAAGTTCTACTTCGTAGACAGCACCGTCGGTTTCTGCCCGCTGTGGGATGACGAGGACATCCGCCAAGGGGAACTGAGTTTGACGGTGACTCGCGCGGATCAGCACGGCATCCGATTGCAGTTGCGGGGTTCGGTCGTTCTGTCCGACGAAGCGGACCTGTCGATCTCACCACGCAAGGCCCGTTTTCAAGTATTCGGTTTCGTGGACGTCGATGGTGCGGGTGCAATCCAACGGTTTGACGTGGTTGCTCTTGGCGACTGGTTCAACTCGCAACGTCGAGAGTACTACGCGAAACGCGGCTTGCTGGAATCAACGACACTCGGGCTGTTTTTCGAATTGGCAGACCCGAAGTCGCTCGGGTATGGAGTTCCGCCGTCCGCAATCCGAAACGGCAATGACGAAGCCTACGTGAAGTATTTCGGGAAGCCGCGAACGGAACTCGCTACGACATCGGTGGCAATCAGTGCCAACGAGAATCCCCTGTCGTCGAATTCGAGCCGCACGGCAACCGAACCGCTCTCGAACGAAAAAGTTCAGCCGGAAGAGTGTGCTCAGTGCCAAATCACGCCTGTCGATACGAGTCTGGTTCCGACGGAATCGGACGCCGCAGTCACCACGCCGCAGTTGATCGTCGACCCTCGCGCTCCAGTCGCCGACGAAGAATCGACGACGCTTTGGCTAATGCTGTTGCTCTTGGCGATCGTTGTGTTGTTGGCGGCGGGTGCGTTCTACGGACTGCAACACCGACCGGACGTGCAGATTTATGGAAACCACATCCCGTAGAACTGGCCGACGGTTCTTGATTCGAGTTCGTCGCTTTCCGGAGTCAGGTTTACGGTTTTCAGCCACCCAGTCCGGTGCCCGGACGTGTCGGCAAATCCTGTCCACCGACTCCGGCCAACAAATCGCGATGCCAGCCGTTTGTAACACAAGTTGCCGGTGCTTTTACTTCCGAGGATTCTCGCACCACGCAACGTTCTTGCTGCCGCGGCCCGCAATCAGCAAATCGAGGTCTCCATCGAGATCGAGATCCACGGCTCGAATGTCGTACGCCTCCTGATCGGTGGCGACCAAGTGCGACGTAAACGTGCCCTTGCCGTCATTCTCGAACCAATAGGCGAGCTTGTCACCATAGGCACACGTGGCCGCGTCGAGGTCGCCGTCTTGATCCATGTCCACCACGACAAGACTGTGCGGCTCTTTGAGCGACTTGTGGATCGTGTGCTCTTTCCAGGTGGGAGCCTCGAACCAGACCACGCCTCGCCCATGACCGCGAGACGCGATGAAATCAACCTTGCCGTCTCCGTTGACATCCGCCGGATGGATATTCGTGGCTCCGGGCTGTTTGTCGGCGATCAGATGTTTCTTCCAGCGTTTGGATGGATCTTGGGGAGCTTCCCACCAAGCGAACCATTCTCCGGTACCCGGTTCCGCTTGCGGACCACCCTTGGCTCCGGTGGCTGCATCGACCCGGCCGTCTCCGTTGACATCGCCGACTCCCAGATAGTGCGTAAGTCCGGGCGCATCCTCGACGGCGAAGACATGTCGGTCCCATCGCTCGGCGGACTTGGGTTGCCGGGGGACTCGCAGCCACGCCAATGAATACGGAAAGGGTTTGAGCGGCTGGGCACTGGTTGCGAGCAGATCGAGTTTCCCGTCACCATCGACGTCGGCGGTGATCACGCCGTGAATACCGTGAACTTGATCATCGATCAGCCGTGCTTTCCAAGGTTGTTCGAGCGGCTTGTCGGGCTGCTCAAACCAGATCATCAGACCCGGTTGATAGCGAGCACCGATGTAATCCGCATCACCGTCACCATCGACGTCCATCACTTCGCTGTGAATGAAACTGTGCTGCGAATTGTCTCCAATGATGACTTCTTTCCAAGTCGGCGCGACAAACAACCGTGTCTTGCCCGCGCTGCTGCTGATGACGTCGGGCTTGCCGTCACCCGTGAAATCGGCCGCAATGGCTGTGTTCGTGTGATGACCCGAATGAATGACGTGTTTCTTCCAAGCCGTTTTGCTCGGTTCTTTGGCTGACAAACTCGCGCTCTGGGACACCAACTTCACAACGACAAGTCCGGCGATCAAGAATTGAAAAACGACACGGTTCATGGGGATGCTCCGGGTTGGTGACATCGGCATATGCTGATCCATGCCAATGACTTATGTGGTGTCGGTTCGGTACGGGGCTCTCTCGGCGCGCTTGAAGGTCTTCGGCGGAATTGCTAGTACTGCTCCGCAATTCCCGGCACGTTCGAACGTGGCCGGATTGCCCAAGACGCCGACGCCAACTCATTGTGGTGCCTTCGTGGTTGACCGCAAGTGCTTGAAGACGCTCGGCGAGGTTCATCCAAGTTTTCGCTCTCCGCACTCAGGATTCGCAAATGCCAGTCGCTTCTCCCGCCCAATACGCCGCCATGCTCGATGCCGCCCAGAAAGGTGGCTATGCCTATCCCGCAGTCAACATCACGTCGCTCATCACGATCAACGGCGCACTGAAGGGTTTCGCCGACCGCAAGTCGGACGGCATCATTCAGGTCTCGATGGGTGGCGGAAAATTCGCGTCGGGAATTGGTGGAGCCGATGAAGTGCTCGGCAGCATCATTCTCGCCGAAGCCACGCACAAGCTGGCCGAGAAATACGACATCCTGATCGGACTGCACACGGATCACTGCCAGCCGGGCAAAGTCGACTCGTATTTGCGACCGCTGATCGCCGAAACCGCGCGTCGCCGAGCCGCGGGTCTGCCGAACCTATTCCAGTCGCACATGCTGGACGCGTCGGAATTGCCACTTAAGGAAAACATGGTGCTGTCCAAGGAACTGCTCGAAATCTGTGCGGAAAACGAGATCATCCTGGAAGTCGAAGCGGGAGTTGTCGGCGGCGAAGAAGACGGCGTCGACCATTCGGACGCGCCGGCGGAGAAACTGTATACAACGCCGGAAGACATGCTGTACGTGTACGAGACGCTCAACGGCATCGGTCGCTACATGTTCGCGGCGACATTCGGCAACGTTCACGGCAGCTACAAGCCGGGTGCGGTGAAGCTTCGCCCGGACATTCTGAAGCAAGGCCAGCAAGCCGTGATGGACAAGTATGGAGCCGCCGCCGAATTTGACCTCGTCTTCCACGGCGGTTCGGGTACGCCGGAGCACCAGTTGCGTGAAACGTTGGCCTACGGCGTAGTGAAGATGAACATCGACACGGACACGCAATACGCTTTTACCCGTCCGATCGTGGATCACATGTTTAAGAATTACGACGGCGTGCTGAAACTGGACGGCGAAGTCGGCATCAAGAAACTGTACGACCCGCGCAGCTATCTGAAGGCCGCCGAAACCGCAGTCGGCGAACGCATGAGCCAAGCTTGCGACGACTTACTTTCGACCGGCAAAACGATTTTCGGTACGGTGTGAAGCATGTTGGGCCTGATTATTATTGGAGCAGGCATACTCGGGATCATTATCGCTACGATGGAGACAGACGAGTTTCCCGGTTGGGACGTCATGATCATTTGCGTGTTGGCTGCAGTCATTCCGGCGGCGACCGTCAACGCGTTTCTCCCCGACGAGTACTTCCTCGTTGGACTTCTTGTCGGTGCTGCGTGCGCCGGTCTTGTGATTTCGGCGACGTTCGGCATGAGCGTCAAGCGTGCAAGTATTGCGACCGGAATCTGCCTTGCCATTCAAGTGGCAATCGAATTCGCCATGAGCGCGATGCTCAATTAGTTAGACAGCGCCACTTCGGCGTTTGCTTGTTTAACCGCACGCCGTAGGCACGCGCGTTTGAGGAGTGAAAACGCGTCTCATCAGTTCTTTGCAGCTTCGACCGCGAGATGTCCACAAACGCGCGTGCCTGCAGCGTGGTTAAACGAGCGACGTTGCAGACACCGGTCAAAGTCGCTCACGACAAGACGTTTCAGTGGGGCCTGTTGGGTCTCGGATCGTTCGACGATCTCGGCCAATGGGACGATGTCGTCATCCGAGGTCTGACCATCACCGGCCAGAAACCCCTGCTGCCGAACCCAAAGCGTGCGGCTCCGACTCAGAAGAAGTAGGCGTAGGGCCGGTTCCCACCAGCCGATGTGTCCGTCGTTGATTCGGCATCGGATTCCGCCGGGTTCGGATGTTGAGGATCTTGGCGTGGGGCCTCGGTCAGGGACAAAGTGGTACGACACTCCGTGTCGTAAGCCCGGCAACAAACATGGATGGCTCGCCGCCTGATCGATCCATTCGGTCAATGACTTGTGACAGGCGCTGGCCGATTTACCGTCAACTTGCGAACGAGAGCCAACACCAGGGGTGGATGTTTCGGCGACACCGGCGAATTGGGTTCGATCCGCATGCGATTCAACTCGGTTGACTCGCCGATTTCACCGAGTTGCGGTGCGAAGGAGTCGTAGGTGATGACCAGGGCTTCGTCGTCTTCGCGCAGCTTGGCTTTCAATTCGTCAGCCGATTCCAGTCGGCGGACCGGGGCGTCGAGGTAATACACGGACGGGTCCATTCCCAGCGAATACGTGTAGATTCGCGTGCCGGGCGGCGCGTTGTGCCGGATGGATTGCACGAATTCCGCGACCGGCAGTCGGTGGTCTCGAGCCGGCATGATCCAGCCCATCGTGATCGAGTAAACCGCCAGCGACGCCACTCCCAAGGCTCCCAATCCGGTGCGAAGTCTGCCGATGTGCCACAGCCAAACGGACAATAAGCCGCCGACGGACAGCATCGCGCACGCTGTAACGATTGGTGCTTGCAGAATCGGAGACTTAGCCGTCAGCAAGACGGCTCCGGTGACCGGGCCGATCACCCACAGACCGGCGAGTCCAAAGACTCGCACGCCGCTCAGCAGCGGCGCGTGCCGCCGGAGTCGCTCGGCGACGACCGCCAATTGACGGCCCGACCAAATCGAAAACACGGGCAGCGTGGCCAATAAGTAGTGTTTGTGCTTGTTGCTGATGGCGGAAACGATCAGCAGTTGCGTGAAAAACCACACCCACAGAAATCGCTCGCGCTGTCGATTGATGATTGCGTCCGGTGACGCGGACTCGGTGCTTCGGTTCCACGCCGTCCGCCAGTTTGATTTCGTGGCGATCAG
>JAQBZS010000186.1 GCA_027622115.1 Planctomycetota bacterium
ATCGCTTCTTGCCACCACTGATTGCGTCGATACAGCCAAACCGCCAGGCGACCGCCCGGTTTGACCATCCTCGCCACCGCATCGAACACGGCTCGCGTGTCGGCATCGTGATGCATGACTCCGATCGAGAACGCGAAGTCGAAGGACTCCGGCGGAAATGGAAGTCGTTTCAGGTCGGCTTGCACGAACTTGGCGGTTTCGGGACGTTGACACAATTCTATCGCTTTTTCGACCGCCGTGCTGTGATCGGCAGCGAACAGAATCGCCCCGGATTCCGTTACGAGCTTCGAATACCGGCCGCCGCCGCAACCCGCGTCGAGAACTCGCAGGCCGCGCAGTTCCGCGAGATCGACGCCGGTCTTGGCGAGGAACGTGGCACGATCCTCAGCATCGTGAGCGACGTCGTATTTGTTCCACTGCAAACCGAAACTGGCGAGATGCTGTTGCTCGACGAAACGAGCGATCCCAGCGATGACGGGAAACGCATGGTTGCAAGATCGGCAGACCAGAAATTCGTCCGCCGTTCGATCGGGAGTGCTCGAAGCGGACTCGGCGTTGTGCGATTCCGTCAAACTCCCGCCGCAATCGGGGCAACACAAGTCGGCGGTTTCCGCGAAATCGACCTCATCCACAATCGGCTACTCCAGCGGCAACCCGCACGCTCGCAAGATGGTTTCCTGGACATCCACGTCGTGCTGATACGAGAAGTCCGATTCCTTTTCGTGGCGGATAATCCGGGCCAAATCCTTCGCGTCATCCACGTATCGCGTGTATTTGGGAAGCGTGATGTCCTGGTAACCCTGCTTGTACGGCCCTCGCGGCTTGGACAGGGCAACTCGCACCGAGGGGTTGTCGAGCGGCTGAATGTGAAACGTGCCTTCAGTCCCGCACAGGACAAAATGCCGTCTGGCAAAGCCGTCGACCTCATTGGCGCTGGACTTCACGGTGGCGATCGCCTTGGGATAACCGAGCACGGCCAACATGTTGTCGACCAGCGTGTCGTCGCCCACGACATGCTGCTTGAACGGAGTCACCGATGTTGGGCGTCCGAGCATGCCGATGACCAGATCCGTGATGTGGCACCCGAGTTCGAACATGATTCCGCCCGGGTATTCCGCGAGTTGTTTGCGTGTCGCCAAATTGACGACCTTGCTCATCACGGTATGCACTTCGAACGGCTCGCCCAGCCATCCCTTTCGCAAGAAGTTCCGCAACATGACGACCGCCGGGTTGTAGCGGTACATGTAGCCCATCTGGACCGTGAGGTGCTTGGACTCGGCGGCCGTCATGATGCGCTTGAATTGGGGGAACGACTGGCCGGCGGGCTTGTCGAGGTGAATGTGAAGACCGGCAGCGACGCACTTCTCGGCGACATCGAGCAGATCCCGCACCCGTGTCTCGACTCCCACAACCTGCAAACCCGGCGTGTTCAGCACTTGCTCGATCGTCATCCATTTCAAATCACGATAGGGATCGCGCTTCTGGGCGGATTCTCGCAATCCGGCATCCGGCTCGGCGATCCCCACAACCTCGTAATCCGCCGAGTTGCGGTATGTTGCCAGTTTAGTCGCGTGAGCGTGACCGACGCCGATTTGGGCGTACTTGATCTTGGCCATTGACGACGAACCTTTAGGAGTGGGTGGGGGTTATCGGGGACCGGATCATGCGTCAGTTCCCTCGCAATTTCCAGCACTCGGCCCACTGAGGACCCGCTCTTCAGTCGGTCCGTGATGAAATAAGGCCGTTCACCACGCAGGTTTGCGGCAATCTGGATTCACCAATGCGACACTGATAGCATGGTCGGACACGGAAAACTCATCGCCCCCTCACTTCAATCGGTGGCAACGATGCATCGTCAGAATGTTCAATCTTTTGTGGTGGCCATGGTGGTCCACGTGGTCGCTCTCACCGTGCTCTATCTGTACAAGATCGTCGAGCCATCGCAACTTGCGGCGTTTGTGATTGAAACAGTCGCGGCGGAAGACCGCGTTCAGGAAGAGTTCGAGCAAGAGATGGAGCAGACGACCGAAGTCGCCACAACCATAAATATGGTCTCGGGCGGCGCGGTTTCCCAAGCGGTGGGTGGTTCAAGCGGCGGGGCTCCGCTGAAAAAGCCGATGTCGTTCACGCCGAACAACATCACCAAGGAATCCAACGTCAACGTGGCGATGGGAGCTGTCGGGTTGCCGGGGGAAGGCGAACTTGGCATGGATTTGGGCGAAGGCAACATCAAGGGCGAAGGAGCCGCGTTGGTCGAAGGCTACGGCCCGGCACTCGGTCGGCTGACCAAGGAAATCATGCGGCTGATGCGCAAGGATCCAGTCACCGTGGTCTGGATGTTCGACGAATCCGGTAGCATGAAAGATGATCAGGAACAGATCAAAGGCAAGATCCACAAGCTGTACGAAGAATTGAAACTCGTCGACAAAGACCCCACGATTCTGTCCGCTCGCGAACGGCGCAAAGAGAAAAGCGACACCACGTTGCTCACGGCGGTTACGAGTTTTGGAAAGCTGTACCACGAACAAACGCCCAAGCCGACCAGCAACGTCGAGCAGATCATCAAGGCGATCGAATCCATCCCGGTTGACGAGACCGGTGAGGAAAAAATGTGCGGCGCGCTGACGATCGTGCTGAACAAGTTCTCAAAAATGGCGAAGTCGCGGAAAGTCGCCATCGTGATGGTCAGCGACGAATCCGGCGACGACTCGCTGGGCCTAATTGGCCCGCGGGACATGGCCAAGGCGCTCAATATCCCGATCTACATCATGGGACGTGAAAGCGTGTTTGGGTCACTCTATGCGTACGTGCCCTGGCAAGATCCTTCGACGAAGCACTGGCATCGATTGCCGATTCGACGTGGTCCGGAGACTGCGTTTCCGGAAGGCCTGCAATGGGACGGATTTCGGCGGCGGTTCGACGCTCACATGAGCGGTTTTGGCCCGTATTCACAGGTGAAACTGGCGCGTGACTCGGGCGGCATCTTTTTCCAACTGCCTCACGAAGAAGAAAAGCTCGTCAATTTCGACAACAAGAAATACGAACATCTGGCACTGAAGGAATACGTGCCCGACATGCGTGATCCGAACATCTACATGCAGGACGCACAGAACAGCAATTTCCGCAAGGCGATTCAAGAAGTGATCATGCTGTTGAATCCGCATGAAAAAAAGGGGCTGGAGATTCCCGAAAACGATCATTTCGACACGAATCTCGCGGCGGCCGGTCGCACGATTACCCAGCGAGTCAATCAGATCGCGACGATCATCGTGGTGCTGGATCGCTGCCAGCAGTATCTCGACAGTGTGCGGCCGTTGCGTGCCAATGAGCCGTCGCGCCGCTGGCGAGCCAGCTATGACCTGATGTATGCGCAACTCTTTGCTTACAAGGTTCGCCTGTTCGAATACGCCATCGCAATCGGCCAATTCTCGACGAATCTCGCGCAACATCTCACGGATCCGACGCACAATCGTTGGTATATCCGCCAAGGAGGCAGCAGTCTGATTCTGCCGACTCCGCAACAAGAAGCCGGATTGAAGGTCACGGGAGATCAATTGAAGGAACTCCAAAAACAAGCCGTCCGAGGTTTCGCGCTGGTGCAGGAAGCTCACCCCAACACGCCGTGGGCTGTCCGAGCTGCATGGGAAGCAAAACGATCGTTTGGTGCACGGATCGGTTCGTTCAAGTACACGCCACCACCACCAGGCAGGCCGAGCCCCAAGCCGACGCCGGTCCCAAAGCTGTAGTCGCAGTCGACCGCAGAGTCTTCAATGCCCGTGTTCGACCAGCACACAGTGTTCGACCAGCACACAGTGTTCGACCAGCACACATTGGCGATCGATGTCGGCAACAGCCGCGTCAAATACGGGTTGTTCGTTCCGGCGGCGGACAACGTGTTACCACAGTGTCGCGAATTCTTCGCGGCGGATGTCGGCCAGGAGTTTCCATGGCCGCTACTGCGGAGTTGGCTTGCCGGATGTGGCGAACGCGTCGAATCACGAATCGCCGGCGCGAATCCCCGAGTCGTCGATTATTTGTTGCATGAGTGGCCCGAGGACTGGGCCGCGCCAACCGTGATTCAATCGGCGGATCAGTGCATGATCGAATGCCGCGTTCCCGCGCCGCAAAAAGTCGGGATCGACCGCATCTTGAACGCCATCGCGGCCAATGCGATCCGCGATCCGCGATCCGCCGCCATCGTGATCGATTCCGGCACTGCCACCACCGTGGACAGCATTTCTGCCGACGGCGCGTTCCTTGGCGGAGCGATTCTGCCGGGATTTCGATTGTCGTCACTGGCGCTGAACCGATACACGGCGTTGCTCCCACAAGTCTCCACGCGAGACCTGGCGGATCAGGACATTGCGGCGATCGGTCGGGATACGTTGGAGGCGATTCGGAGCGGTCTGCAATGGGGGCAACTCGGAGCCGTCAAGGAACTCGTGGCGCGCCAATCCTTGGAATTGAGGACGAGCGACAAACACCCGGTGCAGGTTTTTGTCACCGGCGGCGGCGGTCCACAGTTGAGCCCGCACCTGGGAAACTCGGTGCATTTACCCTATTTACCCATGCTCGGGCTGATTTTGGCACCTGGCTGTTAAGCCGTGCGGGTTGTAACGATTCCTACTGAATCGTAGGGCTTGCTGACTCGGCAATCGCTGCGTCTTCCAACGGAATCCTTAAGAGCATCGAATCGCTCGTTCCGATACTCCGGAACATCCCCTTAGCAGTCTGCGCTCGGACGTAGCCTCCATCTGGACTGCTGCTTTTCTCGCAGCATGAAGTGGAGGGTGTACTGAGCTTCGCTTCTCGCTGTGAGTAAAGGGCTATCCGCGGCGGCTGCGTTTAGGGGCGATCAATCGGCAGGAGTTTGCCGAGTGACGGACAACATTTCACGAGGGAATGTCAGGAGCAAATCATGAGAACGAGTTTTCTCAAGAAGGCATGGCGGAACGCCGCTGGTGCTGCAGTCCTGCTGGGTGGCATGAGCTTCTTCAGTGGTAATGCAATCGCCCAGGACAAGGTCGCCGCCCCAAACCCCAGTGTTCAGCCGGCTGCCAATTGTTGCAAAACGTGCGACCAGATCTTTTGCGATGCCGGCGCGAAATTGACTGAGGATCTGTGCCGGCTGACCAAGGAATGCTGCAACCCCGGTTGTTGCGACGACACCTGCAACGGTGATACCTGCAACACCGACGGCTGCAACCTCGGCGACAAGGTGGAGCTGTTTGGTGAAACGGAAGGCAAGTTCCGACTCGGCGGGTGGACTCAGTTCGGTTACCATTCGGAATCGACCGGGCTGTTCAACACGCACCCGGACAAGATCAACCTGCACCAGCAGTGGTTGTTCATGGAGAAAGAAGCCGACGGAAGCTGTGGGCTCGATTGGGGTTTCCGCGCCGACATCATGTACGGCGTGGACGGACCCAACACGGCCGCCTTCGGCAACAATCCCGGTAACTGGGATTTGGGTGCCAACTTCAATCACGGCATCTACAGTTGGGCGATTCCGCAGTTGTACTTGGAATTCGCGTCCGGCGATTGGTCGGTCAAGGCCGGTCACTTTTATACGATCGTGGGCTATGAAACGGTGACGTCTCCGGACAACTTTTTCTATAGCCACGCTTACACGATGAACAACACCGAGCCGTTCACCCACACGGGGCTGTTGGCCACGTATCAGGCGAACGACACGACGGAAATCTACGCCGGATGGACAGCCGGTTGGGATACCGGTTTCGATCGCTTTGGCGGTGGAAGTAACTTCATCGGCGGTGGTAAAGTTGCCGTCACCGACGACACAAACGTCGCCTACGTGACCACGATTGGTGACTTTGGTGCACGTGGAAACGGTTATTCGCACAGCTTCGTGATGGACACGGCTGTGAGCGATAAGCTGACTTACGTCTTCCAATCCGACTTCTTGAATTCCGACATCGGCGGCGGTGGCGGTGCACCGGGACGAACTGGATTCGGTGGCGGACATCAGTACGGCGTCAACCAGTACTTGATCTATGCCGTCAACGATTGCCTCGGCGTCGGTGGTCGTATGGAGTGGTGGAAGAACAGTGGAGACTCCTGGTACGGAGCGACCTTTGGCGTCAACTATCGACCGCACGCCAACGTCGTCATTCGACCGGAAATCCGCGAAGATTGGTCACCGACGAATGCGTTCGATCAAACTTCGATCGGCGTCGATGTGATCGTCACCTTCTAGTCGCTACTGAGCGAGTTGAAGTTTAAGTTGAAGAGCAACAAGCCATCGCTTTCGGGCGATGGCTTGTTCGTTCTTTGGACTCGTCATCATTTCTCATATTGAATCGGACAACCCCGCTGACGAGTCTCCGTGATCTCCGGCGTCTTTCCGGCGAGCACCGCCGTGAGCGCGTCGATCACGTAATTCTCCTCCACTTTGTCGGCGTTTTCGTTGTCGTCGAAGGCCCCCATGTAGGCGATCTTCCGATCCGAACCGATCACGAAGACGTGCGGCGTGGACGTGGCACCATAGGCCTTGCCCGTGGTTTGTTCGGGGTCGTAAAGGTACGGGAAATTAAAGCCGTGTTCGGCTGCGTGCGCTTTCATGGCGTCGAGATTGTCGATGTCGAGTTTGCTGCAACTGATGGCCACGAACTCGACGCCTCGCTTTTTGAAGTCCCGCGACAGTTTGATGAATCGCTGTTCGTAGGCCTGCGCGATCGGGCAATGGTTGCACGTGAATGCGATCACCAGCACCTTGGCGCTCTTGAAGCTCGCGATCGATCGTGATTTGTCATCAATCCCCTTGAGCGAATCGAACTGCGGCGCGGCATCGCCCACGTTCAGAATTCGATTGAATTTCCCGGCCCGACCCACTGCCGTGAATTGCATGAATAAGCAGGCTGACAAGGCGCAAACAACAAATCGAGACATACTTGACTCCTCCTACCGAATGGACAGCGCCGCTTTGTGACGCATGGATGAGGGATTACCGCCCCGAAGGTGTCTAAACATGCGAGCCCCGTAAGGCCTCGGGCACAGGTCGGTGCCCGGACGCTTACGCGTCACGGCTCACGGTTGCGGTCGAGCCGCGTCGTTTGTGGACATCTCCCGGATTGAAACTACCAAGAACTGATTTGACGCGTTTTCACTCCTCAAACTCGCGTGCCTGCGGCGTGCGGTTAAACGAGCGCCAAAGTGACGCAGTCCAACTAGAATAGCTGCACGGAGTGTCCGACGTCTTTGGGAAATCAGATGATGCATTTAACGACTCCAACTCTTGGCCTGTTGCTCCTTGTCGCGCCATCGATCAGCGCGGCTGCCGAGGCCCCGGACTTCGGCAAAGCCGGCCGAGCGTATCTTCAACAGCATTGCCTCAAGTGCCACGGCGGTGCCAAGCCCAAGGCGGGGCTTTCGCTGGAGCCGTTTCGCGATTCCTCGTCGCTCGTCAAACAGCGAAAGACTTGGGACACGGTGCTGACGCGAATTGCCAAAGGCGAAATGCCGCCGAAGGGTCAGCCACAGCCGAGTATCGCGGAAGCCGTGGCGTTCACGGACCTCGTGAAAGCGGTCTTCGATCACGCGGATCGAAATGCCAAGCCCGACCCCGGGCGAGTCACCATGCGACGGCTGAATCGAGTCGAATATCGCAACACCGTCCGCGACCTGATGGGCGTGCAGTTTGACCCAACGGCGGATTTTCCATCCGACGACATCGGGCACGGCTTCGACAACATCGGCGATGTACTCACGCTGTCGCCGGCCTTGATGGAGCGTTACCTCGCGGCGGCCGAGTCGATCGTGAGTCAGGCGATCATGCCGGATCCGCCGCCGGTCATTAAACGGCGGTTGGCATCGATCTATACGGAGCCGGCTTCCGGCGAGTCTGCGAAGCTCGCGGTCAACGGCTTTCGTCCGATGAGCACGGACGGCAAGCAGTTCATCGAACTTGGGCCGATCAACACGCCGTACAATTGGGAGTCCGACAGCGACTACATCTTTCGCACGCGAGTTTACGCCGAGAGCGGCAACGGAAAACCGCTCAAGGTCACACTGCTGCTGCACGGCAACGGACTGCCCAACCCGTCGCCCGATGCCGAGCTGAACACGCTGTTGGGAAACGTGCAGCGACCAGCGCGAATCCTCAAGACGTTTCTCGTGGCGGCCAACAAACGTGAGGACGCTGTGATCCTCGAAGTCCATGTCCCGGCCGCGCCGAACCGCCATCGCATGATGATCGCCATCGACAAACCGGCTGCGGGCGGGCCGCATTCGAAGCTGTGGGTCGAGTACCTCGCGCTCGACGGACCGCTCGATCCGCGCCCGGCCAGTCATCGCCAACTGCTGGCCGTAACACCGGGAAAACCGCAGGCTGAACAGTCGCGTGAAGTCCTGTCGCGATTCCTCCGACGTACGTTTCGTCAGCCCGTGACGCCGGACGAGTTGTCACGTTCGATTCGGCTCGTGGACCTCGCTCTGGCCGAAGGTGACAAGTGGGAGTCGGCGATTCAGTTCGCAATGCAAGCCGCGTTGTGTTCGCCAAAGTTCCTCTTTCGCATGGAACTCGATAATCAACCACGGAGCCCGCAGGTCCGCACGCTCGACGAATTCCAGTTGGCGTCGCGGCTGTCGTATTTTCTGTGGAGCACGATGCCGGACGACACGCTGCTGGACCTCGCCGAGAAAAAACAACTCACGGCGAATCTCGATACCCAAGTCCGTCGCATGCTGGCCGACCCGCGAGCGTCGTCGCTGGTCCAAAACTTTGTGATGCAGTGGTTGCAAGTGAAGCGAATCGAGTTCATTTCGCCGGACGGTCAGTTGTTTCCGACGTTTAACGTGAAGCTCCGCGAAGCGATGCTCCGCGAAACCGAGTTGTTCGTGGAATCGATTCTGCGCGAAGACCGTAGCGTGCTGGATCTCATCGACGCCGACTTCACGTTTCTCAACGAACCGCTCGCACAGCACTACGGCATCGCCGACACCAACGGCAACACGATCGGCCAGAAACCACAAACGCCGCGCGGACGGCAGATCAAAGGCCAACAGTTCCAGCGAGTCTCGTTACAAGATCGAACTCGTGGCGGACTGTTGACGCAAGCCAGCGTACTAACGGTGACATCGAACCCCACTCGCACGTCGCCGGTCAAACGCGGTCGCTGGGTCTTGGAACAGATCCTCGGTGCCCCGCCGCCACCTCCGCCGGCCGATGTCCCCGAGTTATCCGAAGAGAAGCAGGTCGTATCGACCGCGTCGTTGCGTCAGCGAATGGAAGCGCATCGCCGCAATCCGGCTTGCGCGAATTGTCACGCAAAGATGGACCCGATCGGTTTCGCGCTCGAAAACTTCAACGCCGTCGGAGCATTCCGCACGACAGACGGAGACTTCGATGTCGACGCCACCGGCGAGTTCTCGGACGGCACAAAGTTCAGCGGCCCGGCCGAATTGAAGACGATCGTGATGCAGCGCAAAGAGGAGTTCACACGTTGCCTGATCGAGAAGATGCTGACATACGCGCTCGGCCGCGGCATCGAATTCTACGACCGCCCAACCGTGGAAAAGATCGTGCAGTCGCTACCGGCCCAGCAGTACAAGTTCTCCGCCCTAGTCGCACAAATCGTCAAATGCGACGCCTTCCGCCAGCGTCGCGGCGAATAAAGAAAAGAGCCCAGACGAAAGAACATGCATGACTTCGATCGCACTAATCCGTTGGCAAACTGAACGGCGTGAAGCGCTGGACCAGATCGAAAATCGAAACTGCCCATCTCGCAATCGGTGGGGTCGGGTAGGGTGTTGAAAATTCGCTCTTGACTGACGAATTCTTTGGCGCAGGTTTCGTGCAAGGGGTGGCTGGG
>JAQBZS010000187.1 GCA_027622115.1 Planctomycetota bacterium
CGTGGCATTCGCGTCGTTTGTTGGCGATCCAGCTCAGCCGGTGGTCCAAGCCTGGGACTCGAAGACGGGGGAACCCAAGTGGCAGGTTCCGCTCAGCGTCACTCCGAAAACTGCTCGACAGCGCGTCCGACCGCCAACGGGATGCGTGTTGGGCGATGTCATGTTTTTCTCGGTCGGCGGCATGACCGACAATGCACCCCAAGATCGCTACCCTGGCGAAACCGTGGCGATCCAAGCGGGTACGGGCAAGGTGCTGTGGCGAACTCGCGAAGCGTTTACGACCAGTTACAGTTCACTGGCCGCTCGAGAAGACAGGCTCTACGTCTTCGCCTACGCGGGTCCGATGAGTTGCCTCTCCACCAAGGACGGCAGCTTGATTTGGAAGAGCGACAATCCCAACAACTACTTCCAACACGGCCCGAGTCTCGGTCTGGACTACTTCGCAGTGAAGGGCTACGGCGGTCACACGGTGCGGTACAATCTGGCAGACTGCAAACCGCAAAACGTGAAGCTCGGCGCTCCCGACCACACATGTTCGTCCGCGATTCTCACATCGGGGAAACTGAGCTTGGTGGCCGGCGTGGGCGGGCTGTGCGTGCGAGACGTGAACTCGGGCGAACTATTGTGGCAGAGTGAAATGGGTTTCGCACCACGCAGTTGCGCGAATCCGGCGATCGCCAACGGACGCGTCTTCGTGAATCCGCAGGTCAACGGGATGCTCTACTGCTTCCAACCCAAGAAGTAGACCCGTGCGATTTCGTGCCAATTGAAATCTTCGGTCACGCCGTAGTTGTTGAGTGCGTCGTACACGATCCACGACTTCGGACACCGGTCGGACGGTTTTCAGGCCAAAGGGCATAACCGGGCTAACGCGCAATGGTCCAAGAGTTGTGGGTTTCGTGGGTGAGCCGTTGGCCGTAAGGCCTCGGGCACAGCTCGATGCCCGACCGCTTACGCGTTACGGCTCACAACTCTTGGACCATTGGGCTAACGCCCAAACGGCTAATGGACACGGAAATCGCGGGGTTTGGGGTAAACAGTGGCGCTGGCCAATTAGGATTTCACTAACATCCGCCACCAAGTTCCTCGTTCCATTGGCTGGCACTCAATTCACGGATTTCGGAGCCGAGATGAAGTCCGATTTCACGAACCGATACAGCGAAGGCGACGAAATTGGGCGCGGTGGCATGGGGCGTATTTCTCAGGCCAAGGACCGCACACTCAACCGCTCGGTGGCGATGAAAATCCTGCTCGATCGCAGAGTGGGTGGCCGTGCATTTCATGAGCCCCCTGCAAGAAGTGCGGCTGTTCGACGCAGAAAGTGGCAAACCCCGCAAGCCCGCGGATCCCGAAGATCGCATGGACCTCGGGAACAGTTTTATCTGGGATTTGGATTTCAGCGCCGATGGAACCTTGTTGGCGGCTGCGGATTTTCAGGGCTATGCAACAGTCTGGGAAACCGAAAAGGGGAATGTTCGACTTCGGCTACGTGCGGCAGCGGGAAGAATGACACATCTCGGGTTCACGTCGGACAACCATCTCTTGACGTTTTCCCGCGTGAGTCAGGAATTGAAATCAAGTCGACGGTTGCAGTTATGGGAAATGTCGGACGGAACGGAAATCGACATGCGCTTCGGCATTCCCGCAGCAGCGAATTCGCTGGTGCTGAACCCGAATACTGGGAGCGTTCTATGCACTGGAACAACGGGTACTTTGTGGCAATTTCCCATTGATTCGCCCGACTTTGTCGTCGAGTCCACGATCCCAGGAATGATTGGGTTTCTGCGGGATGACTTTTTGATCTGCCCCGAGGGGAGCGAAGTGCGTCGAGTCGCCTTGTACGACTTGACGGCAACCGGTGGTCCCAAAGCATTTTGGACACTATCTGATGCTCGCGCAAGTTCACGTATCGCGGTGGATGCGCGACGGAGTTCGGCCATCATTCACGTTGATGAAAAATTTCATAGGATCGAGTTTACCGAAGGTATCGATGCACCGCATGTCATCAATCCGCCTGCCTTTCATTCATCGCTGTCGTCAATCAGTTTCATGGGACGGAGCGACCGCATTTTAGGTGTCGTTGGCGGGAGAAATTCAAGCCCTAACACTATTAGTTTGATGGATCCGGCCATGGCTGCCCCAATCAAGACGTTCGTCGGTCCCATGGGCACGGAATGCACGGCCTTGGTATCGGCCAACGACGATCAAACGGTCATTGGTCTCTTCCAAGACCAGCCGGACAAGAATGCCCCGAAAACCATGCTCGTATGTTTCGATGCGGTTACGCAGAAAATCGTAATGCAACAGTCGTTTTTGTATCGAGTCTTTGCCCTGACGGTTTCGAAAGACAGCCGCCGATTCGCAATTGCCGGCGAGGATAAGTCGATCGCGATCTATGACGCAGTGACCTTGGAGCCCGTATTGCGATTCCGGGCACATGACGGAGCGATCACGCAACTCGTGTTCCATCCGTCCGAATCGTTGATTGCTTCAGGTGCCGACGACCTCTCGGTCAGAATCTGGCACGCGGATTCCGGCAGTCAATTAAAGACGTTCCTGGGTCCAAACCGCCCCGTCCGATCGCTGGCTTTCAACGCATCCGGAAGTCTGTTGGCCTGTAACTCCAACGACAAAGTGACTCGGGTCTGGAAGATTGACACGCAAGCTCTGTTGCATGAAATCCCGAGTCGCGAATCCAAAGTCGACCCGTAATGAAAACGTCGGATACTCCAACCCCGGCCACCCCGCCGCGCTTGGGGGCCAGGTTTACGTTTTTCAGATTTGGCGGGATGACGTTCTTGATGAATCCAAAGTCCAGCGCCCGCCAAATCTGAAAACCGTAAGCCCGACCCCCGCCGGTCGCCTACCTGAGATTCATCGGATCGACGTCCACCACGAATTCGACGTCCGTGGCTGAGAACGGCTGCTTCACGGCGGCCTTCCAAAGCGAGTGGATCGATTCAATGTGGTCGGCCGACATCTGGAAATGGTATCGGTAGTTGTCTTTAAGCTTCGCCAGTGGCGCCGGTGCCGGGCCGAGGATGTCGACCGGTAGCTTCAAAGACTCCGCGAGGGTTCGCAATTTGGTCGCAAATTCCTTCGATGCCTCATACACGTGCGGTTCTTTGGGGCCTCGCAGAATCACGCGGGCCATCGTGCGGAATGGGGGCGCCGACATTTCGCGGCGATGCTTCATCTCGTAGCGAGCGAAATTTAAGTAGTCATGTCCGGCCGCCAAGCGGATCGCCGGTTCGTCTGGACTGCAAGTTTGCACCAACACGCGACCACCTCGCTCGCTGCGGCCGGTGCGACCTGCGACTTGGGCGATCAATTGAAAGGTGCGTTCGGCCGATCGCAAATCCGGTTGGTGCAACATCGTGTCCGCGTCGATCACGCCCACCAGCGTCACATTCGGGAAGTCCAATCCCTTGGCAATCATCTGCGTGCCCAACAGGATTTGAACCTCGCCCGCTCGGAACGACTCCAGAGCCGTGTCGTGGCTGCCCGGCTTGCGCATTGAGTCGCTGTCCATCCGCAAGCATTTGTAATTGGCGAATTTCGAACGGACTTCTTGTTCCAGGCGTTGCGTTCCGACTCCGAAATAACGAATGGCAATGTTGCCGCACTGCGGGCAGGACTTGGGTTGATCGGTCGCATAATCGCAGAAATGGCACACGGCCTTGGCTCGATCCTTGTGCCAGGTCAGCGAGATATCGCAGTGCGGGCATTTGAGCGCTTCGCCACAACTTCGGCACCAAATCGTCGGCGAAAACCCGCGCAGATTGAGAAACAGAATCACTTGCCCGCCGTCCGCGAGTGCCTTTTGCATGGCCGTGTGCAGTGCCCGACCGAGCGACGCTCCTTGCGACATTCGCGGGTCGTTGCGTACGTCGACAACCAACACCGGCGGTAACGGCAAGTCGGCGACGCGACGATGCATCGCGATCAGCGTGTCTTGCCGTTCTTGTACTCGACGCCAGGACTCAAGCGTGGGAGTCGCCGAACCTAGGATCAGTGGCACGTTTTGGATCGCCGCTCGTGTTCGAGCGACTTCGCGGGCGTGGTATCGCGGAGCGGTTTCTTGTTTGAAAGACGTTTCATGCTCTTCATCGATGACGATCAGCCCCAGGTGTGGAGCCGGCGCGAAGACCGCGCTGCGAGCCCCCACGATCACTTCCACGTCGCCGCGGGCGATCCGCTGCCAGTACATATGGCGTTCGGCATCGCTGAGATGACTGTGCAGCACGGCCACCGAATTGAAGCGGCTACGAAAGCGGCGAATCGTTTGCGGTGTGAGACTGATCTCGGGAACCAACACGATCGACTGTCGACCGTACGACACGACTTCTCGGATGGCCTGAATGTAGACCTCGGTCTTGCCGCTGCCGGTGACTCCGTGCAACAGGATTGTGCTGTGTTGACCCGATCGAAGCGCGTCGTGAATCGAGCGGAGTGCGGCGGTTTGCTCGTCATTGAGCACCAGATCATCGGTCTTCGCGGATTCAAGTTCCTTCAGATCGTACGTGTCCACGCGACGCTCGCCGGCGATGACCAAGCCTTTTTTGACGAGTCCCTGAATCGGCACCATGCCACATTCGGCCTGCTCACGCACATCGGCGGCTCCCAGCGGCTGTTTCGCGGTCAGCAGCAATTCCAAGACGGTTCGCTGTTTGGGTGGAAGCTTTCCCTCGAGTGCCGTGCGAGCGGAACCGGCGGCGGTGAACGTGGTTTCGACGCGTGTTCCCGCCAGTTTCTTCACGCCGGACGGCACAACGGTCTCAAGCACCTGGCCCCACGGACACAGATAGCGTTCGGCGATCCATGCGGTCAGCTTCAAGATACTGGGGCTCAGCAACGGCACATCGTCAATGATCGAATCCAGGTGTTTCAGACGACGCACGGAAGTGGAGGGTGGGCCGATTCCCACGCAATAGCCCACCGTCTGCCGATCGCCGCGACCGAACGGCGCGCGAATTCGCTGGCCGGGCTGAATCGCTTCGCGCAAAGTATCCGGCACGAGGTATGAGAATGTGGTGTCGAGCGGTCGATTGAAGACGACTTGTGCGCACATGTGATCGGCGTCGGCGGCATCTTCCCACGGTGTTTGCGTGGGTGCGGCGTCGAACAAGTGTTGCTGCTGGCGGTGGCTCACGAGCGTTTTTCGTTGCGGCGTAGTCGCGTTGGTTTACCGGTCTGTCGATGCGCGGCCCAAACTCGCGAGTCCCAGCGAATTAAAGAACCAACGAATCTGCTGCGACCATTCGTTGATTCTTTAATTCGTTGGGGCTTGGACATCAATCCGATTCGAACCACAATGGACGGTCGCTTGGAAAACGCATGTGCTTTTTTCTCATTCGCGAGCAATTCGAAATGCGAACGACAACCTGCAGCGCGGTGGTGGAAAAAGAGGACGACACATTCGTCTCACTGTGCCCGGAATTGGATGTGGCCAGCCAAGGCGAGACTGTTGAGGCGGCAGTTGCGAATCTGAAAGAGGCTGTTGAGTTGTTTCTGGAGCATGCCGCTGATTCGGAAGTCGCCGAGCGTTTGCAAAGCCAAGTTTATTTCACGCGATTTGAGGCCACTCATGGGTAAGCTTCGCGTACTCTCCGGACGCGAGGTCTGAGCGATTCTTGAGCCATTCGGATTCATTGAGGTTCGACAGCGTGGCAGTCCCATCCTTATGCAGAGAACTGATGTAGACTCCACAACAACCGTTCCTGGGCCGAATCATCGAGAACTCAAACGCGGCACGCTCCGGTCGATTATCCGGCAAAGCGGCGTACCGCGCAGCGAGTTCGAAGAATGACTTTGTCCGCGAGAAACTGCCGCGCGGGCTCGCTCACCGATTAGGACGGCACGACGGCACCCAAGACCCCGCTCAACGCAGCCAGTAGTTGAACATGATTCGCAACTCACCGTCGAACTCGCGGTCCGTTCCCGTCAGCGGCACGCTGTAGCCGAGGGTCAGCGACGAGCCGTCGTCGAGATCGAACGTGGTACCGAGGACCATGTTGATCATCTCGATGTCTTGCGAAGCCCCGCCGATGTTCATCGTCAACGGACTCCCGGCTCCACCGGTGCGGATCAAGTCGGGATCCTGGATCGAGCGGTTGTAGTGCAGTTCCAGCGTCGGCGCGATGCCGCGAACCATGCCGGTATTGCTGCGATGCACCCAGTAGCCCATTGCGACGTCCAGAAACAAGAAGCTCTGGTCGTTCAGCGTCCCCACGTCGACCAGACCCGTGAGATTGGGGTCGGCTTGGACGGAATTCCCGTTGGCGTCGAAATCGAATTGCAACACGGCTTGGGCGAAGAAGCGATCGTTCGGCGTGTAAAGAGCACCCAAGAACGGCATCAAATGCACGGACTCGTTTTCAATCCGGACGAGTGTCTGAGCACCACGGGTGATGCTCACCAGCACGTCGTCCGCGGTCGGCAGGACCATCGCCAAACCGCCGGTGAACGCGAAGTCATCCGTCGCGTGCAACACGGTCTTTTGAATCAGCGTCATGTTGCCGAGTTCGAGATGATTCGTACTGCTGCTGCCGTCACCGTAGATGTTGTTGTCCAGCGTGGAGGCAAACGGCAGCCGAAATTCAAACGACATCATTTCGTCCAGGAACGTCTTTTCAAAGCCGTAAGTGAATCGGTTGACGTTGACATCGCCGTTGAATTGAAAATCGCTGCTCGGACCGGACTGATAAAACGGCACATTGGTAAAGAGGTTGTAGTTCAGAAACACACGGTCCCGCGGGACGGGTGACACGTTTTCAGAAAGCTTCAGCCGGCCCACCGCGCTGCCCACCGGCGACGTAAAGTCGATCGCACAGTCTTCACCGCCGCGAGCCGCCAGGATTCCTTGATTCCCGTAGGTTGGGATGGCTTGAATCCGCATGCCGCCGCCGGAACTAACGGCTCCACCGAAATAGTCACCCATCATCGGCGGTGCCGAAGCGAAACGATCGGAAGCCCCCAACAGCCCTTCCGGAGCAAACGCAAACATGTCGCCCGGTGGAGTGGGGTCGTAGTTGGTCGGCGGATCCGGAAGAGTCCGCCCCGGCGGCAGAGTCTGCCCGGGTGGCAGAGTGTCGCGAGGCACCGCGTCACATGCCCCGAGTTCATTCAAGCCCCGATATGCCGACGGATGTTGAGCCGAAGCGGTGGACGAGACGAATACGACGGCGATTGAACAGCACACCGGCAACCAGTGAAGAATTCGCATTATTGAGTCCTCAGGGACGCGGCTAAATCGTGGAGTTGGCAAGTCACGGCCGAGAACGTTGACACGTTCGGTGACACGCAAAATGCCACGCGACCGGAACAGCACGAATCTTCGTGCGCAATCTTTAAGTTGGTTCGACTCGAACGCCCGGTCGGATTGAGACATAATCGTCAAATCATGACCCCGATTCGTGCATGGATTGCGCGAGCCCACAAAGTTCGCCTGAGTTGAATTGCCGATGGACTTCGAAGAAACCCAAAAGGATGAAGGCAAGCAACAGAGCGTTCGGTCAACGGAAGCCGGACAATACGCACCGGATGCGCCGACGCATGATGCCGGGACCATCGTGCATTCCGAGCAGGGCGAACGTCCCCTGCTGGCCGGTCGCTATCGGCTGGCGCAGGAATTGGGTCGCGGGAGTTTCGGGGCGGTTTATAAAGCCGTTGACAATCGCTTCGACAGCAACGTCGCCGTCAAGATTCTGCAACGAGCCGCGTCGGCCGAGGAATTCCGTCGCGAAGCCAAACTGACTCGGCAATTCAAACACCCGAACGTCGTGGAAGTCTACGATTACGGGCTCGATCACGGTTCCGCCTTCGTCGTGATGGAATTGTTGGACGGGCTGCCGTTGGACAAGCTGTTTTCGAAATTCAAGAACAAACTGCCTCCGGCCATCCTGCGTCGCTTCGTGAATGAAGCCACGTCGGCCCTGCAAAACGCGCACGACCAGAATCTCGTGCACCGCGATTTCAAACCCAACAACGTGATGCTGGTGGACATCGGCAAGCCGGCCGAGCGATTCGTGCTGCTCGACTTCGGCGTGTCCACGAAAACCGACAACACCGCCACGTTGGCGAATGTCGCCAACGCCAAAGCATTGACTCCTGCGTATGCTCCGCCCGAACAGTGGCGAGGAGAAAAGACCGGTCCCGCCGCGGACATCTATGCCTTCGGGGCTACGATGTTCCAATTGCTGACGGGTCGCAAACCGTTTCAACGCCGCACCGCGTTCGAAATGTATGACGCGGTGCAGACGAAGCTCCCGCCGCGATTCTCCGAGATCGGCGGCGTGGAGGATATCGACCCACAACTGGAAGAACTCGTGCAAGCCTGTCTGGCGAAGCTGCCCGCCGATCGGCCGGCGACAATTCGCGAAGTCGGCGAAAAAATGTTGCAAGCGATCGACCAGGCCCATCCGGGGCTCGCGGCGACCGGCACCATGTCGACGGTGACCGCGGCAGGCACATCGACCAGCATTCCCGTCATTCGCCAGGCCACATTCTCCACGCACAAGTGGGTCATGTTGCTGACGTCGCTGGTGGTCCTCGGTTCGGCGATCGGCGGCATCGGTTGGTTGCTGTCGCAATTGGGGACGCGTCCGGTCGACGAATCACAAGTCGCCGTTTCGATCCAAGTCCGTAATGAAGTTGATTTGCAGGCGGGAGCGGAGCAGTCGCTGGATGTGCGGATCGAATCCGATGCCGGGCGTCGGTTTCAGTTGGTATTCGCGGACGTGCCGAACGGGATCGCCATTCAATCGCCGGTCGAGATCGAAGGCGGAACGACCACGACCGTGCGGTTGACGGTGGACCTCAACATCGAACCCGGCGAGCGACAGATTCGATTGTTGGCTCGCGATGGTGAAGAAGAACTCACGCAATCCATTCGGCTGATCGTCGGCGCGCCGGATGTCTGGATGCCGGATGAAGACTTTTGGAAACGCGGCCAAGACGGTGGCCGCGTAGCCGAAATCCGACACAGTTCGATCAGCGGGCGTCATTATTATGCACAGATCGACCGCGTGTTGCCGGACGGCAGCCGCGTGCCGTTCGTCCTGATTGAAGACGAATCGCGTCGCGCGCTGCCTTTTTTCCTGATGCGGGACAAAGTGTGGAATTCGCTGTTTCAGGCATTTTGCGAAGCCCAACCCGCAGCCAAGGTCGGCGAAGATTGGAAAGCCGGTGGTGTGCGCGAAGGCATGCAACTCGGCGTGACCGAAGGCAAGTTCCCGGTATTGAACGTGTCGGTCGACGAAGCGTACTTGTGTGCGAAGTGGTTGGCGGGAACTCACGGCAATCTGCCGTCGATCGCGCAATGGAACATGGCGGCCGGGTTTCGCACCGACAAGGCCGACTCTCTGCCGGCGGGAACCGGCCCGTTCCAGGGCGAGTGGTCGGAGACCGGGAAACTCGGATTGGCCGTCGCTCCGCGAGGGTTGATGCTGGTCGGAACGGCTAAAGACGATATCGGTCCGCAAGGCTGCCGAGACATGGCGGCGAACGGACGCGAGTTAACGCGCGATCTAATCTTTTCCAGCGGAGAACACGTCCCGCTGGAGAACCCCACGGCAGACGATTTGGTGCGAGTTCGTGGTGCGAGTTATTCGGCGACGCGTCCATTTCTCTACGAAGACTTTCCGCGACTTGACAACATTCCATATGTCGGGAGAAGCCCAGATGTCGGTTTTCGAGTCGTCCGTGAAACGCAATAACAGTGCGCTCTGTAGCCGCCGTCGCCAGACGGCGGTTTCGCAACGCCGCAATCCGTTCTGTAGCCGCCGTCGCCAGACGGTGGATTCGCAGCACCACAGTGCGCTTTGT